>CAZISU010000248.1:0-7549 GCA_964541935.1 uncultured Planctomycetaceae bacterium
TATCAACGAAGTGAACGCCTTTGACCACGCGGCCGTTTTGCATGTCCAAGCATGGCATGATACTGATTGGCTGAGTCATTGTCTAATTCCTTTTGCATCGAACGGTTTGTATGAATTACAGGCTTGCGAGCGCCGCTTGCCTGTATAACCGAACAAATGCGTCGCGTCAAGCGTCAGTTCGATAACCATTGCGTTGCCGTCGTGCCAGCCGACCGTTGGCTTCTTCGTCGCCGATAAAGAGTTCTTTTTGCGGATCCCACTTCAGCTTGCGTCCCAACCACATGGAAATATTGGCCAAATGGCATACGCTAACCGAGCGGTGTTGGCCGACGACATCGGAAATCGGCCGCTGACGGGTTTGCATGCAGTCGAAGAAATTGCCCATATGGTTGAGGATGGCGTCGTGCTTGCCGTAGCGTGGCGGGCGGGTGAGGTTATCGTGGGCGTAGAGTTTGAACTTTTCGCGCGGCAGCGGATTGTCTTTGAGTTGCTCGACCGCTTTGCCGGACACCGTGCCGCGGTTGACGAAGATGCGGCCTTCGCTGCCGACGAACATCACGCCGTTGCGGCCGTGGTCGGTGACTTCCAGACTGACGCCGTTTTCGTAGAGCAGTTTGACGCTGAAATCGGTGGCCACATTGTAGCCGTTTTGCACGCTGGGGAACTTTGACGTGGTTTCGATCTCGACGGGGCCGGAATGGTCCAGACCGATCCCCCATTGGGCAATGTCCATGTGATGGGCACCCCAGTCGGTCATCTGGCCGCCCGAATATTCGTACCACCAGCGAAATGTGTAGTGGCAACGTTCCTTAATGTACGGCACGTTGGGCGTTTGGCCTTGCCACATATCCCAGTTCAACTCAGCCGGCGGTTTTTCAATCTTGAAGGGCCCGCCTTGCTTGTTTTTGCCGAGCACAACGTAGACCTTTTCGAGCTTGCCGATGCGACCTTGACGGACCAACTCGCATGCCAGGCGAAAGCGGTTGTCGCTGCGTTGCCAAGACCCGACCTGCACTACGCGACCCGTTTGTTTAACCACCTCACACATCTGCTTGCCCTCGTCGATGGTCAGCGTGAGCGGTTTTTCGCAGTAGACATCTTTGCCCGCTCGGCAAGCGTCTATCACCATCTTGGTGTGCCAATGGTCGGGCGTGCCGATCGTGACGGCGTCGATATCGTTGCGGTCCAGCAGCTTGCGATAGTCTTCGTAGAGGTCGGCCTTGCCGGGAAAATCCGCCTGTGCCTTTTCGGCGATCTTGCGATCGACGTCGGCGATGGCCACCACGTCGGCATATGGCAAAGCCAGCTTGGTGATCACCGAGCCCTGGTACTTCATACCAATCGAGCCGATTCGCAGCCGGTCGTTTTTCGATTTAGCCGTAGCGGCGTCGGCCCGTTGGGCGGTGCAGACGTAGGGAATCATGCCCATCGCCGCTGAAGTCGATGCGGCACGGCGGAGGAAATCGCGGCGGGTAGAGTGAGTGTGATTCATGTTCTTCTTTCTATCAACTTATCAAGATAGCGCCGCGCACGATTGATTTCGTCGGTAACCTTTGCGGTTGTTTCTAGGATGGGAATCCCACGCGGCACGGGGTGCATAAATATCTCGGTCCAGCCACGGTAGTTGATTTTTTTCAAAGCCGTCAGCAAGGGCCCGAAGTCGAGCGTGCCGCGGCCGGGCATCTGCTCGAGTTCCTCCGCCTTGGGTAGCTTCTTATGGCAACCTTGTCCGTGCCCCCACGCGTAAAAATGCGCCAATCTGGGGCCGATGTCCTCAATCAGCCGTGCAAGCAGTTTCGGGTCCTGGGGCAAATGATACGGGGCCAAGGCGATGGCCAAGCTGGGTGAGTTGGACAGATCGGCCAGATATCGCAACGACTCGGGCGAGCAGACCAGGGCGTTGGCATGGTTCTCAATACCGATCACCAAGCCCAACTCTTCGGCCCGTGCGGTGTGCGGTTTCATCTTCTCGACGAACTGCTTGACCGCCCGCTTGCAATCGGCTCCGGTGACATTTTTGGGCCCCACGGAACCGCAGATCAAGAGGCGACCTCCGAGTTTTTTCACGAACCGCATTTCGCTTTGCAGCCGCAAGGGCCCCAGGTTGTAACAGGTCGACATTCCCAAACGGACATTGTGCTTTTTAAGCAGTTCGGCAAAACGGTCGTGGCCCATGGCTTCGATCTGTTCGCGCTGATCGGCGTGCCCTCGCGGCCAGATGTCGATGTGCGTGGCACCGGTTTTGGCCACTTGCGGCAGGATTTCCTCCAAGCGGGTTGTGCCGTACATGCTCGAGGCGAGGATGTAACACAAAGAGAAAGAACTCTGGTCATCGCTGTCGGCAGAACTACAAACGCCCCAGCCGAGCAACGTGCCCGCGGCTGCCATGCGGCAGATTTCGCGGCGGGTGAATTCATTCTTTCTGAGTGGATCATTCATGGCAGTTTACTCCCGAAGTATGTTAGGACTGGGCCTATTAGGACTGGGCCTGCGTCCTGGCCTCGTCGAGCATCTTTATCCAGGGGCCAATGTAGTGGCCGTGATCGTGGTAGGTGCGGCCGCTGACCAGATTACCGTCGATCACACAGGGCTCGTCGACGAACGTCCCGCCACAGACCTCCAGGTCGAACTTGCACTTGGGCACGGTGGCCATACGACGGCCCTTGACACAGCCGGCCGTAGCGGGAATTTCAACCCCGTGGCAGACCGAGGCGATCGGCTTATTAGTCTCGAAGAAGTGACGCGTAATTCTCAGCAGGTCTTCGTCGTAGCGAATGTATTCCGGTGCCCGACCGCCACTGAAAAAGATGCCCAGGTAATCCCGCGGGTCGATCTCGCTGAAGGCCACGTCGGCCACAATGGTGTAGCCCTCCCACTCTCGCGTAATCGTCCAGCCGGGCTTGACTTCGTGCATGACCATATTATATCGCCGCTTCTCCGGCGCGGCCACGACTGGCTGGAAACCGCCTTCGATCAAACGGTAATAAGGATAGAGCGTGTCAACGGTTTCCGATGCGTCGCCGACGACGATCAGTACCTTGCCTTTGCCGTCGTTTAGATTCTGGCTCATTTCATGTTCCATCGTGTTATTTGTTTCCCAGCTAATAATACTAACCCGCAGCGCAACCGAAGGGCGTGAAATGCCCTGTCCGGATCTCCTGCCCTTCACTTGCGCTGCTGGTTAGTATTGTACCGCAACTGCCCGGCAATTTCATTCAGATCTTGCCGTATTATATTTCAGCTTTTTTGTCGTTTTTTGGCTGCGGCGCGGAATTCGCCCGGCGTATGGCCAAATTCCCGCTTGAATGCCTCGGCCATGTACTGGGGATGCTTGAAGCCGGTTTTCACGGCAATAGCAGCCAGCGAGAGGCCGGTTTCGCAGAGCAGTTCCTTGACACGGTTGAATTGAACGCGGCGGATCTCGGCCCGCGGCGAGCGGCCCAAAACATCGCGCATCTGACGTTCGAGCCAACTCCGCGAGACGGCCACCGCGCCCAAGACGTCCTCGACGGCGATACCCTCGCAGGCATGCTCGCGGATGAAACGGACCGCGTCGGCCAGATCCGGTTCGTCCAGGGCCACCACGTCCGAAGACAGGCGGGTGACAACGCTGAGCGGCTTGATGAGCGTCGCTTTGTCCGCTACGGGCCGCCCATCCATCAGCCCCTGCAACATCGCGGCGGCTTCGTATCCAATCCGCTCGCCGTCGAAGCGCACACTCGACAGCGGCGGCGTGGACATCATGCAAAGCGACTCGTCGTTCTCGACGCCCACCGCGGCCACTTCCTCGGGCACGGCCACCCCGGCACGCTTGCAAGCATCCAACAGCCAGAAGCCCAACTGGTCGGTGCAGGCCATTATGCCCACCGGCTTGGGCAATTCGCTGACCCAACGGGCCACGTCGTTTTGCTGCTTCTCCCAATTGGCCGGCTTCTCGCAATTGTCCGCATTTCCACCGCCACGAGGCGAATTGTAAACACTGCACGAACAACCGGCCAGACGGGCCGATTCGATAAAGTTCTCACAACGTTGCTCGAAATAGTCTTCTGTTGCGATGCCATAAATGGCCAAGTTGCGGAACCCACATTCCAAAAGATGCTCGGCCACCATTCGCCCCAGGGCGCGATTGTCGACGCCGATAAAAGGAAACGAATGATCCAGCCTGGTCGCCCGCATCTCCACCGCCGGCACGCCCGTGGCGCGGATGGCGTCGGCCATGGCCTGGCTGTTGGTACGAGTAAGAATCCCATCACCCCGCCAGTCCTGCAACCACCCCGGCACTTTTGACTCCAAAGCCCGCAGTTCCATGAAAACCGACCACGGTCCGTTCTCAGAAACGTATCGCCGCACGCCCCGCAGCAAGCCGCGTCCGTAGGAGCGGGAAGTTTCGATTAGGAGGGCTACGTGGGGGACTTTGGTCATATCTAATTTCTCATCTGCTCCAGTCAATGTGTTGGACGGTTTATTGGCCGATATTTGTTATAATAGCAGGTAGTGATAGTGCTTTCACCTTAAGGGCCAAATTCCATGAACGAGAATCCTTACAAATCACCCCCTGAAACTGTTGGTGATCCGATCCCACACCCAAAAACTCTTGAGTTGAGAGGAGGTATTCGATTCGTGGCCATGCTGATGCTGAATGCTGGATTCTTTGCAGTGATTACAAGCATAATTTGGCTATTCGCTTCAGGGCACTACAGGATTGCAACAACACTTTTTGCCCTCTTTCTCGCAATTGCCCCATTGTGTTTTAGCGAGCCATGGATTAAACGCATTTCATTTAGTCTTTCGGCACAGTTCGCTATTTTTGGCGGGTGTGTGGGATTCTTTTTGTACCCGCAAATGTTTTCATTCTATTGGTTTAAGGCAACCTTCAACGAGAAGGGTGCCGGTCCGGTGGGGCTAATGCTTTTTGTGGTTTTGTTCGCTACGATATCGGGAGCAGTTGCCTACTGGTTGATTCGTAGAATGCTTGGCCATTTTTTCAGCAGAAATCCGTAAGTCAATTGCGGAGTTGGCGCATAGCCAGTGCATTCTCCTAAAAATCTTCAAATGCCAATTCAATCCGTCCAGAATATCGAGTTGGAATCCGCTTTTTTTTACAAACAACGATACCAACGTCATCCCAGAGTTTTCCCGAAGGGAGACGAACAAGATCAATAAAACGCTTCGGCATCGCACTAAGGCCAGTACCCTCAACGGTATTGAACAATTCGGGCCGTTTAACATAGTTGTAAAAGCCGTCTGTCGCTACAACGAGGAGACCATCCAGGGGGCCATGGCAAAAACCAACCGGATTCCCCTCCCCGCTTCCCAATAGTGGTTTGCGACGTTGATTTGCAGTAAGGTCTACAATCTGTCGGTTCCGAATAATCCAAGCGCGACTATCACCAACGCTGGCGCCAATGATTCCATTCTCACTCACTTCAACGACAACGGCCGTTGACTCCCCTGCACCAATTTCCAGATCAATTCGCTTCAGTGTATCGCACCAGGAATTTATCGTACGTTTTTTTGATATAAAGTTCTCAACTCGGTTGACAACCGTCGTGGCTGCATTGTTTCCGTCTCCGGATCCACCTGCACCGTCCGCAACGGCAATTACTAAGCTTTCAGGCGTCTTTAGAACTCGCACTTTATCTTGGCATACGCTTTGGTAGCCTTCGGTCAGAAATGCCGTTTCAAAAGGTAAATCTGTCGGCATAAAAACCACCCATAACTATCAAGTAAACCTGCTAACCAGCCATTTCCGTTAACGCTCCGGACTCTCTCAGCTCGCGGTTAATCTGCACTATTTCCTTTGCTTGCTCTGCGGCCTCCGTCTCGATTACATTATTCTTGGCCAGCCACTCGGCAACCTGGGCCCAACTCCACAACGGAGATTTTGATGATATCCCATAAGTCGGTCGCGGAAAATTCTTTGGACCTCGCTGGCCTATTACCATCTGTCGAATATTTTCGCGTGTTCTATCGCAGCGTCTGCCAATCTCGGCTATGGTCACTAAATCGCTCGGCTCAACTCGGCACATGCGGAGTCGCTCGTCCGCGTGTTCAATGTCCAGTTTTGCAGACATGACAGCCTCGCGAAATGAGTTTGCGTCTCTATCAAACTCAATGGCATCTACGCCGTATCGTCCGCCGGGAAGGGCGTCATCGCATCCGGATTCGAAAAGCTTGTTGGCAAGATCCTCGTCAATCCGCGGCGATCCTTCATGCAAAACTAGCGTGAATGTATATGTATGCATTGGCTTGCAGTCCTATTCTTCTTCCGCATTCCCCTTGCCGTGGCCGCAACGATCGACCGCTCTGATGATTTGCTTGGCGTGATTTCCTGGATTTCGAGGAGTAGAGTAATGATCCTCAGCATATTTAATGGCGTCGGCAACTTCATTTTTTCGATGCCTTTGCTTGCTCATCTCGCCACTGTCTATAGTTATAATAGGTCGAATGTTGCCACATGTCAACGCCAGGAAACATTTCCCAATATGCGATTTTTACCGTTAACTAGCTGTGTGTATTATCAATATCCATCCTGGCACCAAGGTCTCTATCCATACTAAGCGCGAAGCGCAAGCGAAGGGAGGGCGGCGGTTTTTCTTGTTTTTTGCCTTTCGCTTGCGTTGCCGCGAGTCCCCCTTGCTTAAACCGTTCATATCCTGCAAAATACGGGGCTGTGTGTCGCAAGCACAAAATAGAGTTCAATTTCACAACCGCTCCCCAACAAACACGAGTAATGCCATGGCCGATCAACCCCGCGTGATTCTTTCCGGTTTCGCCGACGAAGCCGCTCACCCGACCGACCAGAGCCAGAAGACGGCCGAGCAACAGTTCGCTACCTTCGCCGCGTTGGGATTACAGTATTACAGTATCCGTTTTATCGACGTCGGCAACGGCCCGAAAAACGTGATGAAGCTCACCAAGGCCGAGCTTCGCAAGGTCCGCGGGCTGCAAGACGAATACGGCTTGAACGTTTCCTCGATCGGCTCGCCCATCGGCAAGGTCAAGCTGCAGGATGTCGACGACGGTACGCACAACGCCTACATTCCGTTCAAGAAGTATCTTGCCCAAGACGTGAAAAAGGCCTGCGAATTGGCGCACGCCTTGGAGAGCAAGCTCATCCGCGGTTTCTCTTTCTATCACCCCCGCGGCAGCGATCCCCACGAGCACATGGCTCAGGCGGTCGACCAGTTGGGCCAAATCGCGGAGACCTGCCACCGCAGCGACTTGACCTTCGGGCTGGAAGTCGAACCGAATCTGGTGGGCGAGGACGGCTACCTCTTGGCCGAGCTGCATCGCAAGGTCAACCATCCGGCCATGGTGCTGATTTTCGACGCTGCCAATATCGTGGTTCGCGGCTTCACGGCCGACGAGTTGCTCGACCAGTTCAAGGCCATGGTGCCCGGGCTGGGTTGGATTCATATTAAAGATTATCACCACGCCAAGCCGGTTACGGTCGGCGAGCCCATCGACGAGGAAGCGTTGTCGAACTTCGTGCCCTGCGACCATGGCGACAGCGCGCACGAGCAGATTTTCCGCGAGTTCAGCCGCA
>CAZISU010000249.1:0-7546 GCA_964541935.1 uncultured Planctomycetaceae bacterium
CTCGTGAGATTATTACCTGGTCCAATCGGGCAATACGTGGTTTCTTTTTTCGCATGTCAACTCTCTCTTCTCTAGTCCCCAAGATGCATACACCCAAAGGTGCCGACAGTGGTCTTCCGGCTTCGGAGGCCGACACTCTATCCAGTTGAGCTACGGGGACTAAATGCCATCGACACCTATAAAGCAAGGGTATAAAATGGCTCGAAAGACGCTTAGCATTAAAGCAGGGCGGCGTATGTGGGCCTTGTACTCTGCGGTTATGCGTTACGCTAACTCCTAGCTTATCGCCTCGCCGGAACGTCTGTCCCCCCAAGTATACCAGTTTGGTAAGAGGTCGCAAGCATGGCCAAAGCAGCAAAAAGACTCGGACAAAAGCGCAAAGGTCACAATCGAGGTTACTGGTTTCGAAATGGGCGTGAGTGGGTGCTTACCGTAGACGGACAACCTGATCCGTTGCTTGATGAAAAAGGGAAACGCCTGAAGGAACGCTCACAATCGTGACTCGCCAGGTCAGATTACGGTCTTCGGCAAGGGCGGAAAAACTCGCTCAGTCTTGGTCCCCGCATCAGCCTGAACACATTGATGTCCTTGCGTGGCGATGCACGTGACAACGCTCCCGTATTCAGGAGTCGCAAGGGTGGTCATCTGGACGAATCGCAAGTCTGGCGAATTGTGCGCAAAGCATCAGAGCGTGCCGGTATTGAAAAAGGCGTGTCGTGCCATTGGCTAAGACACGCTCATGCTTCCCATGCGTTAGACCGAGGTGCTCCGATCCATTTGGTGCAGGCAACTCTTGGGCATTCTTCGATACCTTCGGCGATGATATCGAGATTGTCGAACGAGATATCCAGGGCGGTTGTCGAGCGAGGGTATCCAGTAAAGTCCATTCCTTGGACACCCAGTAGACGGACTTGCACATCGTCGGCAAACTGAGGTCCCTGCCAGACTAAGGAGAAAGCACCGGAACCCTCGTCGATGTATGCGGACATGTTCGACCCATTTCGAGTTATACGATAGCGTCCCTGGACAGCCGTTGATGTTTTGTAATTACCGTCAGTGGGATACGCCCCGTATTGGTACTGTGCAAAACCCGAGCGTGTGAAATGAGGCAGCGAGAATGCGTTCACGCCTAGTCAGGATTGACATTGTTTTCAAGATATTGTGTGGGGGAAGGAGAGATTGTTGGGGGGCGTTTTCTTGTTATGCCCCTCGCTTGCGCTTCGGGTTAGTGTGAGTCGTGCCGTTTCTTGGCTCGGCCAAGATTTGGTATAGGGCGGTTATTGTTCGCCGATCTCTGGGGTTACGCCTAATGTGCCGGCCAGTTCGAGGAGCAGGCGTTGCGGGGCGTTTAGATCGGCGCGCTGTTCGAGCACCGATTTGGCGAGGGCGGGCTTGTCTGTGATGATGTTGTCGACGCCACGAGTCATCATGGCGGACATGGTTGCGGCGTCGTTGACCGTCCAGACATGGACTTGTCTGTTGAGGTTGTGAGCCGCGCGGATGAATGGGCGGTTGACGAAGTCGGCGTTGACCGCGAGGAAATCGACGTTGATTTTTTTCAGACCGCCGGCGGAAACCGACATCAGTAGGCCGACTTTCCAGGCGGGGCGTAGGGCCTTCATCTTTTTCACGGCGTTGATCTTCAACGACATGATCACAACTTGCGAGGCCATGCCGTGTTGTTCGACGATTTGGGCGACACGCTTTTCGAGTTGTTTGTCGTGCCCGTAGTATTTGAGTTCGATATTGACGCCAATCTTGCCTTTGCATTCGTCGAGGACCGCGGCCAGGGTGGGAACACGTTCTTGGTTGAACTGTGGCGCGAAGTGGCTGCCGATGTCTATGTCTTTTAGATCGTCCATGGTGGCGTTCCAGATCTTCAGTTTCTTGCCGGCGAGTTTCATGAAGTCGCTGTCGTGGAAGACGACGACTTGGCCGTCGGCCGTTTCCTGCACGTCGATTTCTACCCAATCGGCGCCGTCTGCGATGGCTTGTTTGACGGCGGCCATCGTGTTCTCGGGCGCAGCATTGGAAGCCCCACGATGGGCGGTGATCTGTGTTTTGTCTTGGAGTTGGACGGAGTCGATAGCGACGGCGCCGATCGTCATGGCAACAATCATGCCGATGACACCTACGGCGAGCAGTCGCGGCGTGGTGATCCTGGGGCTGACAAGATTGCCACCGTCTGCGCCGTTGCACAGTCGCGAAAAGTCGATGTTGCTGCGGCAGTTGATTTCACGGCCTTGGCAGCCGATGTCACGGTAGAGATTGAAGAGCAACGTGGCGAAGGTTGTTGTGCCCAGCAGGTTGAAGGCCAGGTTGACGAGCGACCAGAGTATGAGTGTGGCGCCGATTGCGGTTAGCAGTAGCCAGAGTGAAACGATGGTGTTGGGAATCAGGAGGCGAGCGACGAACACCAGCAGAGAGGATGCCAGGGTGGATAGGAGGACGATGGCAAGTGCCCAGCCCGCGATCCACATTAGCAGCGTGCAGCGGCGGCCCGTCGCTCTGTCGCGACTGGCTCGCAAAACGTCGGAAGTATTAACGTCTTCGAAGAGTACGATTGGCAAGGCAAATAGCCAACTGCTGAGCAGACGCAGCAGTAAGGCAAGGAGGGCCGCCACGGTGAGGCCTGCCAGTCCGACTGCGACCCAAAAAACGGGTGGCTTGGTTTTCAGGTAGAAGTTGATGTCGTGTTCGCCCAACAGGGTGACGTAGATAAGTCCGATTGCGGCCACGAAGGGCAAAAGGCTCAGCAGAGTGAATGCAAGCAAGCGGGCCGTAATCAGGATGACCGGACGGGCGGCGGCCGCTGCGAACCACAGGGCGCCGATAACGCCCAGGCGTTTTCTTTGGGACGCCGCGAGCAGAATCCCCATTAAGGCAGCCAGTTGCAAGGCGGCAATGCCAAGCCAAATTCCGCCCACGACCACGAAACAGATCCATCCGGCCGGACCGAGGAAGAAGAAAAGGATATCTTGGTCGGCAAGCACCGATTTTCCCGACATCGACAGCAAGATGCGAAAGAGGATGCCCACTAGAGGCGCCAGCGCGATAAATGCGATGATCTTATAGGCGATGTCGGTCAGGGCCAGCTCTTTCCACGAGCGTCGGAAATCGTTGACGGCGATTTTAAGCAGGATCAATGAACGGTTCCAACTTCCAGTGTGTGAACGATAACCTGGGCCTCCTGCTCGCGATCAATACGTCTCCGAATCTCCTCGCGGTGGATGGGAACCTCCGGAGGGCCCAAGAAACCGAGTTTGACTTTGCCTTTTTGGATGCCCAGGACGGTAACCTGAATCCCTGAACCGATTAAAACCCGTTCTCCCGCTTTCCTGCTTAGAACTAGCATCTGAATTCCTCACTCCCTAATGGAATATAGATTTTATGTTGTCAGGTGACTGGGGACCATCCCGAATATGACAGATTTTTTGTAATCTGCTCCTGACACGTTTGATGTAGTATGCAGATTCCGTTCCAAAGCGGCATTCTCGCGGGTGAGTCATGCGTAATGTGTTGCGTGACAGTGTGTTACGTAAATACAGTCAGCCGCAATAGAGGATCTGAACTTGCCCGTAAGGGGCAAAATATTGCCCCAGGGGGCGAAAAGTTGTCCGCGCTGCCCCTATGCTGTACAATTGGGAGGTCACCCCCGCCAGCGCTGTTTTTACATGGCATGGGGGCCGGCAAGCGTAATTCCCGAACCTAGCGGCAAAGGACGATCTTGATGGACTCGATTAAAGAGCGGTTGGCAACGTTCGTGACGTTTTTCCAGAACGCTCCGGTGGCTATGTTGCTTCTGGATGGTGAGCGGCGGGTTTGTGAAATGAATGGGGCGGCCGAAACGACGTTCGCCGCTTCGGCCGCGGAACTGAAGGGGTTGCGTTTTGGCAACGCGGTTCAATGTGTTAGTTCGTTGGCCGCTCCGGACGGCTGTGGCTTGGGCACTGCTTGCAAAAACTGTAGCGTGCGTGATGCCGTGGCCGAGACCTTCGAGACGGGGCAAATGCAGCGTCAGGTACAAGCCAAACTGGTGCTTGCGGGTGAGGAAAAAACGCGCGGCAAACACCTGCTGGTTTCTACGGCGGTCTCGGAGTTGTCCGATGGACGCTTAGTCCTGGTGTGTATAGAAGACATTACCAAACAGAAACGGACGGAAAGAAAGCTGCGGAAAGCCGTGGAGGAAATCAGGCAACTCAAAGACCGCTTGCAGGAAGAGAACGTTTATCTGCGCGAGGAAATCAGCGACAAGTTGGGCTACGAGGAAATCGTGGGGCAGAGCGAAATTCTGCGACTTGCTTTAAGCAAAACCGCACACGTGGCCGTCACCGACGCTAACGTACTGTTGCTGGGCGAAACGGGAACCGGCAAGGAGTTGTTCGCCCGCGCTATCCACAATCAAAGTTCGCGCAAGAAACGGCCGCTGGTGAAGGTGAACTGCGCGGCGTTGCCGGGCAGTCTGATTGAGAGCGAACTGTTCGGTCATGTCAAAGGGGCATTTACGGGCGCCCTGGCCGACAAGGTGGGGCGCTTCCAATTGGCCGACCGAGGCACCATTTTCCTGGACGAAATTGGAGAACTCGATCCGGATCTGCAAACCAAGTTGCTGCGAGTTCTGCAGGAGGGGGAATTCGAGAGAGTGGGAGCCACGCAGACGCTCAAAGTGGATGTGCGCGTGATTGCGGCCACTAATAGAGACATTCTGGAGGCTATGTGCGAGGGCAGTTTCCGCCCTGACCTATACTATCGACTGGCCGTGTTCCCCGTCGAGATTCCTCCATTGCGTTTGCGGAGCGAAGATATTCCCTTGCTTGTCTGGCACTTTATAGACAAGAAGCAACGCGGGCTGGGCAAGACGATCGACAAAATTCCCAAGAAGGTGATGGACGCACTTGTAGATTACGACTGGCCGGGCAATGTGCGCGAGTTGGAAAACGTGGTGGAGCGGGCAATAATTCTCTCTGCCGGCCCCAGTTTGACGCTGGAGGGAGCGTTTGCCGAACCCGTGCGCAGACGTCGGCCGGTGAGGTCGTCCTGCAATCTGGAGGATATCGACCGCACGCACATCGTGAGTATTCTCGATGACTGCGGTTGGAAGATCAAGGGTGATGGCAACACGGCGGAGCGGTTGGGGCTCAAGCCCAGCACGCTGCGTTATCGGATGAAAAAGCTCGGTATCGAGCGCCCGCCGCGTCGGCCACGTTAAGGGGCCATAGCAAAAGTCATTTGGTGGCTAACATGATCAAGGCAGATTGTAGGCCGGGTTGTAACCCGGCGATGAGAAAGACCGACCGTCATGAAAACGCCGGGTTACAACCCGGCCTACGAATTTGCTGAGCCAAGGGGGTTTCATGGCTCAGCAGGAGCTTCGCCCTCCCGAGGCTTTTTTTCGCAGTCAGCGAGCATGGATTGCGCCAGGGATGCAATACGCGGTACGGGCGATTTGGCCATTGCTTCGAGTCGCTTGCGAACAGCAGGGCTTTGACCAATCCAGTCGGAAACAGTCCGGGCCAGTTCGTTTCCCCAATCGTCGCCACGTAGCGGTTTTTCGTATACCGGGAGGGGGCGGAGCGGACAAAAAAGGTTTTTCGTATTCGCAAAATTGTTATCGAGCAGCTCGCGCCGACGGTGTGCCATTTTCAGGCAGAGTTCGGCTTCGTCGAGAATGGCCAGGGCTTCGGCTTCCGTCTTTAGTGATACATTTTTCGCTTTTTCATTGGCCCGATAGGCAATGGCTGAGGCTTCGTAATACTCGAACATTGTGAAGATGGTTTTGGCGCGGGCTTTTTGCGCGGGCGTATCGGCCTTGCGGACGACGTTTTCCAGCCAGGCACGGCTTTTGGCCAGATCCTCATCGGTCACATCGTTGAGATAGGAAGGGTTGTAGAATCGCAAGTATTGGCCGCGTTTAGAGTACCAGGGAGATTGCAAAATACGCCGCGTCCAAAAATCTTCCCAGTGGGCATAGTAGGCGGCCAGGTCGTCGGCGGCAGGGCGGCCCACGGCCCGGGTGTACCAATCGTTCAATAGGGCATCGACGTCTTGGTTGGGATCCCATTGGAGTTTCACAGACAGGTAGAGCTTGGGGCCTTCACCCCAACTGGGATAGGCTTCGGCGTACATGGCGCGGACCCCGTGTGCATGGCCCCAGCGATAGTACTGGCCCATGTGGTGGAACCAGACTCTAGGCAGGCAGTACATGGAGCCGTAGATGTAATCGTACCAGGCGAGTGTGGGGCTCATTTTTTGCCACTCTTCGGTGATGCGTTGCCCGTCGGCCTGGACCTCGGGGTCAACCCATTTCATGCGGTCGTATGTCATGTAGGGAATAATGCGTGGGTGGACCTTAAATTTCGTGGGCGGTTGGGCCACTTCGCTATAAGCAAGGCACCCAAAATACTTTTTTGGATACTTCTTCACAACGCCTTCGACCACATTGTTGCACCACTCGTAGTAGCGGTCGGAGAGGTCGCGGTAGCCGAGAAAGTTCTTTTTGCCGGAGTCTTTGCCGCGGCATTTTTCGCACTCGCAGTGACCGCTCGCATCGACTACGCCCAGCGAATAGCTGGTGGCCTGGGGATGTTCGGCGAAGTAGCGGCAGATGTTTTTGATGGACTCTTCAACCAGCCCGTCGGCGGTGAAACAGGGCTGCCAGCGGTACACGCTGCTGTCTTTGGGTATATATCTCTTGCCTTTGTGAATGGGGAAGAAATGCGGATGCGTCTTACCATATTTTTCCGGATCCACCAAATGCTCTAGATTGTGGTGGAAACTGACGCGGGCATGCATGCGATTGCGGCGTGCCCAGATGTTTGCGTCGCCACGCAGGCCGCTAAAGATGCGTGAGAAGAAGGCCGGTTGGTGGCGTAGCTCTTCGACGGGGATAGCGATGGTGTCGCATTTGGGTACGTCTTCGCCAGACGGACCCGGCATCAGCCAACGCACGCCCAGGTAGCGTTCGAGAAATTCGTAGACGCCGAACTCGGTGCCCCAGGGTGTCGGGCCCACGATGGCCAAGTTGTTCTCGTCCAGCCAGTGGATCACAAACCCGTCGTCGTCCAAGTCTTTGAGCATCGGATCGAGAGACTTGGTGTAGGGGCTTTTGCCGACGTGGATGGCCAGTGGATATTCTTTGCGAGAATTCGCGTGCGGAGCCTCGTGCTTCAGCGGCATTATGGCTTGCGAAGATCGTTTGACATATTCGACCAGCAGACGTGCCGCCTGGCTGGTTTGCGCGGGCGCGTCGGGGGCCGTGACGACGACGGCGCGAGGCTGCGACTTTTCGACAATCGTAACGGTCTCGGCTGCCCAACAGCAGGCGGCCATGAGAGCGAATGCGAATGGCATAAAAACAGTAATTCTGAGACGGGTCATGAGTGTTTCCTTTTTATGGTTCTTCGTACAATTTAGTGGGTGATTAAGAGGATAGAGGACAGGCCCGTTAGCCCAGCCGCTTGCGGCGGTTTAAGCCTTGCCAAGTACGGATTCCTCTTCTCTGTTTGGCGTGAATAGAGAAGAGGAACCCGTACTTAGCCGGGAGCAC
>CAZISU010000250.1:0-7525 GCA_964541935.1 uncultured Planctomycetaceae bacterium
GCCCGTCTTTCGTCCTGGGGAAGGTGAAAATCCGTGGATGATGCTGATCCAGGAGTTGCCGACCGGGACCGATCTGGACAATCCGGGCGAAGCGGATAGCAGCCGGCATTGGAACGCGGCTCCGCAGGCCAAGTTCGAGCGTTTGCTGCGTGAAACCCAGGTTCCCATCGGTTTGCTGTGCAACGGCCGGCAGTTACGCCTGGTATATGCGCCTCGGGGTGAAACCAGCGGACATGCGACGTTCAACGTCGACGAGATGATTCAAGTCGCCGGTAGACCAATGTTCGCGGCGCTGCAAATGCTGCTCTGTGGCGACCGCATGTTCTCGCAGGGCGATAAACAGCGGCTGCCGGCGATTCTGGCGAACAGCCGCAAGTATCAGAACACGGTCTCTACCGCCCTGGCTGAACAGGTTCTGGCGGCTCTGTATGAACTGATGCGGGGGTTCCAAGCCGCCAATGATGTGAGAAAAGGCGAGCTGCTGCGAGACGTACTGGCCAACGACCCCAACCACGTCTATTCGGGCCTGCTGACGGTCCTGTTGCGGTTGGTGTTCGTGTTGTATGCCGAAGATCGCGACCTGCTTTCCAGCGATCCGATATACTCGAACCACTACTCGGTCACCGGTCTGTTCGATCGGCTGCGGAGCGAAGCGGGGCGGTTTCCGGACACGATGGACCAGCGTTTTGGGGCATGGTCGCAGTTGGTCACCTTGTTCCGCTTGGTCTACGAAGGCGGGCAGCATAACGACTTCAAGATCCCGCCTCGCAAAGGATACCTGTTCGATCCTGATCGTTATCCGTTCTTGGAAGGACGCCAAAGAGATTCTGACGACCAACAGGTTGCCTCAATTCCCCGCATTTCCGACGGAATTGTCTTCCGTGTCCTGCAAAACCTGCTGATTCTCGACGGCGAACGGCTCAACTATCGAACACTGGACGTGGAGCAGATCGGCAGCGTTTACGAAACCGTGATGGGTTTCAACTTGGAAGTCTCCCAGGGCAAGTCGATCGCTATCAAGCCGGCCAAGTCGCACGGCGCGCCGGCCACGATCAATCTGGAGGCGTTGCTGGCGTCGGCGGGCAAGGATCGAGCGAAATGGTTGAAGGACCAGAGCGACCAGAAGCTGGGCGTGGCTGACGCGAAACAACTCAAGGCGGCGGAAACCATTGACGAATTGTTGACGGCTCTCGACAAGAAAATCGCCAAGAAGGTCACGCCGCGAGTCGTCCCGGGCGGGGCCATTGTGCTTCAGCCCTCGGACGAACGACGACGTAGCGGTTCGCACTACACGCCCCGCTCGCTGACCGAGCCGATTGTCCGCACCACGCTGGAGCCGATCTTGAAGCAGTTGGTCGATCCTGAAATCGATTTGCTGAATGTTCACGAGCCCAGTCGCGAAGATAAGCGGCGCTACACCAAAGGCGAGTTGGCAGCCCGTATCCGTATTTCCCAGAAGATGGTCGAAGCGGCGGAAAAGGCTCGGCGGGTCGGCTCTCCGCATCCGTCGCAGATCCTCGACCTGAAAATCTGCGACCCGGCCATGGGCAGCGGTGCGTTCCTGGTAGAAACCTGCCGTCAGCTTGGCGATGAGCTTGTCGAGGCGTGGAATGCCCACGAAATGGTACCGTCCGATATTCCACCGGATGAAGACGAGGTGCTGTATGCCCGCCGGCTGATCGCGCAGCGGTGTCTGTACGGCGTCGACAAGAACGTGATGGCGGTCGACCTGGCCAAACTCTCGCTCTGGCTGGTAACGCTGGCCAAGGACCACCCCTTCACCTTCCTCGACCACTGCCTGCGTCATGGCGATTCTCTAGTCGGTCTCACCCGACGCCAGATCATCGGCTTTCATTGGGAACCGAAGGAGCAAAAGAAGTTTGGGGAAGATCTAATCGAGAAGCGACTGGACCGAGCTACTGAAGCACGCGCTAAGATTCTTAATGCCCGCGAAGATGTCACATACCGCGATCAGCAGCAACGTATGGCCAATGCGGACGAAGCGCTCAACTTGATCCGTCTGGTGGGTGATGCGTGTGTGTGCGGTTTCTTTACTGGTCAGAAAAAGAAGGAGCGGGAAGAGCATGTCGAACGCCTGTTTGGAATCGCCAGTTCCTATTTAGAGAGTTTGACCGGAAAACAAGGACAGCAGGTCGATTTCGAGTCGCGCCGTGTATTGGGAGAAGCCGCCGCGTGGTTGCGCTCCGGCGAGCACCCCATCCCTGCGTTTCATTGGGAGATTGAGTTTCCTGAAGTGTTTGCGAGTAAGAATGGCGGATTCGATGCGTTTGTGGGGAATCCGCCGTTTGCGGGACGCACGACCATCTACGACGGAAGTCGCGAAGGATTTCCCGACTGGTTAAAGCAAGTCCACGTCGAATCCCATGGTAATGCCGACTTGGTCGCTCATTTTTACCGTCGCTGTTTTAATCTAATTCGAGCGAACGGCACCTTTGGGCTGATTGCCACAAATACAATTGGCCAAGGTGATACAAGGCAAACGGGGCTGACGTGGATTTGTACGCATGGTGGTGAAATATTCACCGCCAGACGCCGAATGAAATGGCCTGGAGTAGCTGCGGTCGTCGTAAGCGTCGTTGGTGTGCAACGTGGCACACCCAATGTTCAACGACGGTTGGATCAAAAGGACGTTGATTATATCACAGCTTACCTCTTTGAAAAAGGTGGGCACAAAACACCTAGCCGTCTTCAAGGAAATAATGGACATGCTTTTCAGGGAAGTGTTGTTGTCGGAATGGGATTTACTTTCGATGACGATACAAAAAACGACCTCGCTTCTCCTGTTTCATTGATGAAAAAGTTGATCTCCGACAACCCCGACACTAATGAGTGTATTTTCCCGTACATCGGTGGTGAAGAGCTGAACCAGCGACCTGACCAAACTCCGGATCGTTTTGTTATCAACTTCAGTGACTTGGAGGAAAGCGAAGTTCGCAAGCGTTGGCCCGAAGTAATGAGAATCGTCGAAAGTAACGTCAAACCCGAAAGGATTTCTCGCGGCAAAGGAGGCAGCTCCGCAAAGAGAAAACGAGCAGAGAAATGGTGGCGATACAGTGCTTTAAGTATGGACCTATATAAAACGATTCGGCGTAAAAGACTGACTCGGCTTATCGCGATCTCGGAAGTAAGTCCACACATGGCTTTTGCATTTCTTAGGCCGTCATACGTATATGCTCACACGCTCAAGCTTGTAACATTCTCCGAATCTGCAGCACTAGCCGTATTGCAATGTCGGGTTCATGAGTCCTGGGCACGCTTGCTTGGTTCATCAATGAAGGACGATCTTCGGTACACGACCACGGACTGTTACGCGACATTCCCTTTGCCGGATGGCTTCCCTGAGTTATCTGAAGTTACACTCTCCGGCGAAGTATACAACCAAAAGCGTTCTGAGATAATGAGCGATGTACAAGAGGGCCTAACCAAAACCTACAACCGCTTCCATGACCCGCACGAGAAGTCATCGGAGATCAAGAAGCTCCGCGATCTTCACGACGCGATGGACCGATCGGTGCTGGAGGCTTACGGCTGGGACGACCTGGCTGCAAGCGCCCGCTGCGAGTTCCTGCTCGACTACGAGGAAGAAGAAGACGAAGAACCCGGCGGCAAGAAGTCCAAAAAGAAAAAGCCCTGGCGGCTCCGCTGGCCCGACGAATTCCGCGACGAAGTCCTAGCCCGCCTCCTAGAACTAAACAAACAACGCGCCAAAGAGGAAGCCTTAGCCGGTGATTCCGTAAAACCGGAGTCCCAGAAGAATTCAAAATCGAAACAATCAAGGAAACGAAAAAAAGGCGACTCCGCCGTCGATCAAATGGGTTTTAACTTTGAGTAAGGGGCTAACCCTTTTTCCAATAATTGTCACATTGTGGATCAATATGTGTCACAAATCATGATGCATTGATGCAAAAAACACAAATCCACACCAAAGAATATAACGTGATTCAGCATGGCGAAAAATTTCTTCAACGAAGCCCGCGAACAATCTGTCGTAAAAACGGCGATTGTCACCAAATATTTTGACACCTGGACAAGGGTGATTCTTCCATGGGCTGAAAAGCGAGATGGACGGATTGCATATATCGATCTTTTTGCTGGTCCAGGCCGTTTTGACGACGGCACACTTTCAACCCCATTACAGATTTTGAAAAAGGCTATCGCCGACGAACGCCTGGCTGATTCGCTTGTTTGCTTATTCAACGATGCGATCGCTGAACATTCCAGCAACCTGAAGGCCGCAATCGACGAGTTGGAAGGAATCGATAAGCTTAAGTATCCGCCCAAAGTCAGCTGTGATGAAGTCGGTGACCAGTTCGTCACTCAATTCGAGAGGATGCGGTTGATACCCACGTTGTTCTTTGTTGACCCTTGGGGCTACAAAGGCCTATCGCTTCGATTAGTCAACTCGGTCCTGAAGGACTGGGGATGCGACTGCATTTTCTTTTTCAATTACAACCGAGTTAATATGGGGCTGTCGAACCCAATCGTCGAATCACACATGAACGCGCTATTTGGCGAAGGGCCGGCGAACGATCTTCGGGAACGGATTTCGGCAATGCCACCGGGAGATCGTGAACTCGCAGTGGTTGAAACGCTTGCCGAGGCATTGAATCCCCAAGGTAATAGATATGTTCTGCCATTCCGGTTCAAACAAATCGATGGTTCGCGCACTAGCCACCATTTGATATTTGTGTCAAAGAACATCCGTGGATATTCCATCATGAAGGACGTGATGTACCGCGAGAGCTCAACACACGACCAAGGAGTAGCGAGTTTTGAGTACAACAGGGCTTATCGGGATCAAGGATTGCTCTTTGAACTATCCCGGCCACTTGATGATTTGCTGGATATGCTATGCTCGGAGTTCGCCGGGCAGACTTTGACGATGAAGGAGATCTTTGAAAAACACAATATTGGGCGTCCATTCGTGTCGAAGAACTACAAGGATGCCCTGAAGGCGTTGGAAGCGTCCGAGAGAATTAGTGCGGAACCATCTGCTGATGCCAGACGAACTGGCACCTTCGGTGACAACGTTCGAGTTACTTTCTTCTAAATCCGGAGATATGTGATGGCAAGCTCAACAATTGAATGGACAAACGCAACGTGGAATCCAGTCACCGGCTGTGACAAAATCAGCGCGGGTTGCAAGTTCTGCTACGCAGAACGCATGTCACAAAGGCTCAAAGCCATGGGACAGGCCAACTATGCCAATGGCTTCAAGCTTACACTGCAGCCAACAATGTTGGACCGTCCACTGTCCTGGAAAAAGCCGCGAATGATCTTTGTCAATTCTATGAGTGACTTGTTTCATCGTGACATTCCAGTCGAGTATATCAAGAAAGTGTTTGAAGTTATGAGTAAAGCTCACTGGCATGAATTTCAGGTCCTGACCAAGCGAGGTAATCGACTACTAGAGTTATCTAAGGAAATCGATTGGCCAGAAAACGTATGGATGGGTGTCAGTGTCGAGAGTGATGATGTAATCCAACGCGTCGATGCCCTTCGTGCAACTGGAGCAAGCATCAAGTTTCTTTCCATTGAACCACTGATCGCCGAAATTCTCAGGTTGAAACTTGATGGAATTGACTGGGTGATCGTTGGGGGAGAATCTGGTCCCGGTGCTCGTCCGATGGAATCACGATGGGTAACTAACCTAAGGGATCAGTGCAATGCTGCAGGTGTGCCGTTCTTCTTCAAGCAATATGGTGGCATAAACAAAAAGAAGGCAGGCCGCATGCTTGAAGGTCGAACCTGGGATGAGATGCCGAAACGAGTAGTCTCCCTGGGGGTACCGGCAACGGTATAAACTGTACCCAGGGTGGCAGGGTGACAAGAATATATTGGAGTTACATATGCCTGAAGTGCGTGAAAAACTTGTAGACGCATTGCAACTAGATCTCGTTGGCCCCACCGGCCCGCTTGGCAACCACGAAGAGGTGCTCACACAGACCCCTTCTCGCTGGTATCTGACCGGCTTCCTGGTTCCAACCGATGCCGACGAAAAGCAACGATCCGATCCGACCAGCGACGACGAACTCGACCAGGCAGCGGAGCCGGCGGGGCTCGACGACAGCGACACGCCCGAAAAAACGGCAGCTCGACGGTCCTACTTGCCCAGCAGCATGGGAGTCAGCGTCCTGCTTCCGGACACGGTAAGCGAACTCGATACAGTTGTCCGTTATGGCGAGTATCTGCATGTCGAGCACGATGAAGACTACACCGGGCCACAACATTGGCAGCGTATCCCCCGTGAGGAAGTCGTCACGGTCAAGATTGACGGCAAAATACCGGATAGTGGCGCAGTTCTTATACCGAACAACCGCGGTGTTGAGTTGGCATGGTCAATTCGTAGTGTGCCGGACGGACACGTCGACGGCGGATTGCCAGATGGCACACGAAGCCTGTCTGTATTTGTCGTGAATCGTCGCAAAGCGGCTGTCGATGACCTTCGCGATGAGGCATTTATCTTTCAAGTCGAACTGGAACTGCAAAGCAGAATATCATTCGTGGCACGCCCCAACCTGCACAGCCTTGAGAGCGACGATCCGGATGAACGTATTTCCGATCTGCAATATCGCGAGGCGTTTGAGTTCTCCGTTGGGCATAGTGTCTCTACGGAGGCCATAGTCGTAGATGGCGGATGCCGGATAGTAAGAACCCGTTGGCTACCGACCGCTGAAGTGGAAAGGGTCGCTCCTTCGCAGATCCCGAATGTTACTCTGGAAATGGAAACGCTTGCCGCTCTGCGTGATGGCGCGGACGCACAAGAGAAGCTTGGCAGCTTCGTTACCGGCTACAAAACATGGATTATCGAGCAGGGGAAACTTGCTCCGACCTCACCACCTCATCGCAAGGAAACCGCTGACGAGTTACTGCGTCGCGCAAATCTCACCGCCGATCGTATTCAGGCGGGGATCGACCTACTCAATGATCCGCAGTGTCTCGAAGCGTTTCGCTTCGCCAACAAAGCCATGGCCGATCAAGGACGTCGCCGTCTAGCCTTGCTGGGGAACAAGCCACCAAAAGAAATAACACCGGCTTGGCGACCGTTTCAACTCGCGTTCATCCTGATGAACCTGGGTGGGATCGCCAATCCCTCCGGCGACGATCGCAAACTTGTCGACCTGCTGTTCTTCCCGACCGGCGGTGGAAAAACCGAAGCATATCTTGGGTTGGCAGCGTTCACCCTGGTGCTGCGACGGCTGAGAAATCCCGGTCTGTCATCCGCCGGCCTCAGTGTGTTGATGCGGTATACATTACGTCTACTGACCCTGGACCAACTTGGCCGTGCGGCGGCCCTGATCTGTGCCTTGGAGTTGGAGCGACAAAAGGACGTCGAAAAGCTCGGCGAGTGGCCGTTCGAAATCGGCCTGTGGGTAGGCAAAACGGCTACGCCCAACTACATGGGGCGTAAGGGAGATCCTGGCCGCGAATCCGCCCGAGCAAAGACTATCGCTTTCAAGAACGACGACGGCAAACCGTCGCCTATCCCACTGGAAGAATGCCC
>CAZISU010000251.1:0-7519 GCA_964541935.1 uncultured Planctomycetaceae bacterium
TCAGCCCAGGTGGGTGCGAACTTGGCCGTGAAGCGGCGGAAGGGCTCGCTTTTGCGAACCATGTCCGCGTCGGACAAGCCGCGCGAACGCCACGCGCCCAGAACCGCGGCCATGTGTTTCTTGACGTCGCCCGCGTTGATCGTTCCGAAAATGCGGCCGACAGTCTTGGCGTCGCCCGAGAGGTTGACGAGTTTCGAGGTGGGGGTGTTATTCTCGGTGGCCATCAACACCGACGGAGACCGCAGCGTAGCGGCGCCAAGTGCCAGGCCTGCCATCGAGTGGAGGGCTTCTCTTCTGGTGAGCATTATGTTTCCTAGGATGTGAAAAAAACAGAAGCCCGCGACCGGAGCCGATATTGCACGGTCGCGGGCCGAATCTACAGGTCCGCTTGAGAGTTACCTCTTGCGGACGAGCAACAATAGCGAGCCGAAGCACCCGCAAATCAACATGGCCAGGGCCGATGGTTCGGGCACTGCCGTTGCGACCGATCCGGTCGAGACTTCGAGGTTGTCGATTAGCATTTCGCCTCCGTCGGAGCCGAAAAACGCGCCAAAGCGAGTGAGGTCTTTGTAGTCATTTCTGAATTCAAGCTCCAGTCCGGTAACCGTATCGATTACCACGGTATCCGTATCCAAAACAACCGAGCCCGAATTGCGGTCGGTGACGGTCAGCTTCCAGTAATTGCGGTCGATTCCGCTCATCCACATGGTGGCATCGAATGTATACCAGGTATCGAGATCGTATTCGACGCCCGTGAGCACGTTGGAACCATCACCTCCGTCGACCACATAGAACTCGCCGTTCTTGAAGCCGAAGCTGCTGGCGCAATTCCATGTGTCCGAAACCAGCCCATCGCCGCCAAGGACGAACTGTAAGGTTTCGTTGGCGATTGCTCCGGAGGCAATTGCGTCAAGTACGACATGCACCTCGCCGGCCTCGACCACGGTATCGAGATCTTGCCAGACGGCGGCCCGCTTGTTGGTGGCCGTCGATGACGACATGGACAATACCTTCCCAACTCCGGCCCCAGCGTCAACGATCTGCAACTTGTCCAATTCGCCTTCTTTGGCCGACCAGCCGTCCTGTCCGGCGACGGTGCCGAGAGCGTAACCGCTTTCGAAGTCGTTGGAATAGCGGACTCCCGTGGCTTCATCGTCGGTCGTCTGTACCACGACGTTGTCGATGTAGGCGTTCGCGGTGGTGCCGAACTTGCCGAAGCTCAAGCGGTCGATATAGGTCGGCTTGGCTGCTCCGGTGTGGCGGAAAGGCAATTGTTCGCCGATTTGTTTCCAGCGAGGGTACTCCGTGCCGCCGCGAACATAGAGGTCGAAGGAGCCTGCATCAAAGTCCGTGCTGACCCGTACGCGATAAGTTTCACCAGGCGTGTAAACGGCCATACACTTGTCGCCCAATGGAGTCATGTTTGTACCACCGTCAGAATAGTAAACGATGCAATTGCTAACCCCTACCTTTTTGAAGTCGATGGCCGGACCGCGGCTGCCGAAATCGCCGGCCATCGTGTACAGCGACGCGGCCGCGTTCGCAACTCCGTCGTCAACTGTGATCTGATCGTACTCGATGACGAGTTTGTTAGATCCACCGGAGTAGGCGGACGTGAAGACCTGTTCGGCCAATCCACGCGTCCACTCCGCGCCCTGAATATGCAGGGCCTTGCTGGTGCCGCCTGACACGGTGCCGATAGTTACCACCGAGTCATAGGTTTCCTGGTAGCTGGCGTTGATCTGCCAAGCGCCGGCAGCCGTTGCGTTGTCGGGAGGAGTGCCGACCGCCAGGCTTTCGAAATCGCCATCGACGATCAACGAGGCCCCGGCCGGACCGCCTAATGACAACAGGCCAACACAGACGAAACATGCGAGGATCGTTTTCATGGAAAATGCCTTTCGTGAAAGTCGGCGGCGGGCGGAAAATGCCATAGTGAATAGTCCGCCACAAGCCAACAACGCCAGAGTGCAAGGTTCGGGAACGGTAGCATTCGTAGCGGCGTCTGTTTGCCAATTAGTGGCCATTATGGTGGCATCGAAATCGTCGACATAGCCGTCGCCGTTGAAGTCGCCTTGGCCCCACTCGTTGCCAGGACCGGTCAACCAGTTGTTGGCTACGATCACGGCGTCGTCATCGTCGACTATCCCATCGCGGTTGGCATCACCGGGCCGTGGGGGCGTGAGGTCCGATTCGACCTCTACACCGATATTGTCGAGCAGCATCGATCCGTCGGTCGTATTGGCGAAAATACCCAGACGGGTGATGTTGGCATAGTCGCCGCGGAAGTCGAGCGAGAGACCGGCCGATACGGTGTCCCAGACAATCGAGCCTGTGTCACGTTCGGTGACTACCAGCGACCAGGTATTTCGTTCGGCACCTGTCATTTCCATAGTGGCGTCGAAGGAATACCAAGTGTCGGCGACAGCGCTCACACCCGAGAGGACATTTGATCCGCCCCCTCCTCCATTGCCGTCACTGACGTAGAATTGGTCGCCAATCAAGCCAAATGTGGCGGGAACCCAGCCCCAATTATTGGTGACAATGGTGCTATCGCCCACGGCGATTTGAATCTGGTTGGGAGCCGTCGTAGCGTTGTCCCATTTTCCGTCGAAAGTGAGATGTGCCGTGCCCGATTCTATAATGGCATCCAGATCCTGGTAGATTGCGGTGCGATTATTGTTTGCCGAGGTGCCGGAAACCGAGATGGCCTTGCCGGATCCCTCGGCCACGACCTGGGCGCTGGAGGCCAGACCTTCACCCAGATGCCATCCGTCCTGGCCCAGCAGGTTGCCGTCGGTGTATGAATCGAAATCATTGGCGTACTCACCTCCTGTGTAGAAAGTGGTGCTGCTTTCGGCCACGACGTTGTCGATGTAAGTATTGTTGTAAGTGGAGAATTTACCGAAACCGACGCGATCTAATTGCGTGGGTTTGCCAGTGCTAGCATGGCGGAAGGGCAATTGCCGACCGATCTGTGTCCAACGCGGATAGTCGGAACCACCGCGGATGTAGATCGCGTAGCTGCTGGTTTCGAGGTCTGTACTGACGCGAAAGCGATAGGTTTCGCCGTACGTATACGGAGCGAGGTAGCGAGTTGAAGAAGGAGATTGACTTGTCGCGGCGTACGAGTCGGAGTAGCATGCAATAACGCTGGCGCCTTTCGTATAGATCGGCTTGAATTCCGGTCCGCGGCTGCCCATGCCGCCGTTCATGAGAATCAGTTCGGCTCCGGTGTTGCTGAGGAAATCCTGGATCATGGTCTCGTCGTATTGCACGATGAGTTTGTCGGAGTCGCCCTTGCCGTCGATGCCCGTATAGGCCGACGAGAAGACCTGCTCGCCCATGCCCTTGTCGGCATAGCCGCTGCCGGCGCCGCCGTGTATCCACATGGCCCGGTTGGAACCTCCGGGAATGGTGCCGATGGTGATAACCGAGTCGGTCGTTTCGGCATAGCTGCTGATTTGCCAACCGCCGATCGGGGCGCCCGCGTTGGGTGTCAAATCGCCGCTGGACGTGTCGGGCAAGCTGTTGAAATCGCCATTGCTGAGGATTTGCCGTCGTGGCCGGCTTCATCGGCGTACGCGAGCGACCCGTGGCCGCCGACATGGACCAGGACGGAATCGACGATATCGGCCTTTGGGTGCCGGACCGTTCCGGAGCCACGCCCGAAGAAACCTCGGAGTGGTACTTCCTTATCTCCGACGATCAATATGGCGAACAGCGTCTCACCGGTACGGTCAACACCCTGGATCACCATTTCAAGCCGATCCCCTTCGGCAAAGACATGTACGCCCAATTCGGTGACGAATACGCCCTGCCGCTGCTGGGTAATTTCGACCCGCCGGTGACGCCAAGCATAGGTGATCAGACGACAACAGATACCCTCCAGCTAAGCATGAAGTTGGTGCAAACGCCCACGACCACCTCACCTTTCAACGGCGATTTGGCCACGCTGCCCGACAGCCAGGCACAGATCGACGAGTGGGGTAATCACTGGGTTGAGATCTGGGCCAGTGTCTCGGATTCCGGCAGCAACGATACAGTGACGGCTTCGTTCAATCTGACCTACGATGCCGAATACTTTACTGCTGCGGACATCGAATTCGGAACGGCATTCGACCAGGATCAAAGCGGAACTATCGACACCGAGTCCGGTATGGTCGAGGCCCTGGGCGCGACCGCCTCGTGGGAAAACGTCGCCGATGGCCGGCATGTTTTGCTAGCCCGCGTGCGTTTCGAGCCAGTCGAGTCCGGCTCCGGAGTCCCGCTGGTGGCCGATGGCAATTATCCCCAGCCGGTCGATAACGGCATCGGCTTGAGCAATCTTCAGGCATCCGCCGCCCTTACCCCATCTGTAGGCACCGAGCCCGACACCAAATTTTTGCCGATGATGTATGACATCAACGATAACGGCCAAATCGGCCTGGGCGACCTGGCGTTTTTCGCCAGCTCATATGGGGAAAATGTAGCCGCATCGAGTAACCCATACGCTGCCATCGCGGACTTCGACCATGACGGAGTCGTAGGGCTTGGCGACCTGGCCTTATTCGCGTCGGTATATCAACAAAAGCGAACTGTCGATAGCCCCGCGACCAGTCAAACAACTGCTCACGAAGAAGTTATGGCCACACAGCCCAGTTTTCTCGACGAATCGAGTGACGCAGAAGAAAACCCCGCGTTGCTGGCCTCGCTCTATCAAGCAAATGTGAATTACGCTCGTCATAGCGAACTCACCAAGGGTGAAGATAGTGAAGAAAACGCCGTGGACCAAATAATGTTGTACTATGGCAACGACGAATAAGCCGTCCTGTACAAAAAGAATGATCCATGATAAACGCGATAGATGAAGCATGAAAGCGCTCAAGCGGCGTCACGGTAGTAGTGCTTCAATATGCCGCTGTCCTGGTCCGTGTTAGTGTAACATGCTCGAGCGAATCTTGGCGGGCCAACCTTGCGGCAAAGGCAAGCGTGGAGCGCGGCTTCGATGGGCAGTCATGACTGTGTTTTCGGAATTATGTGACAAGCAGAATGGATAGATTAGTACAATTCATCCTACCTTCCGGATTAAGTACGCATGATTGGACGCTTGGCTGTGAGTGCGAATGAAGCTAGCTACGCCTATTGATGGCAATAGTACTCTTGGCATGAAAATGCCGATTTATGACATCTCTCTGCGGGACATCACGCTCGTTCTATTGGGTTGTAAAGATTCGCTGGCCCAAGACACATGGACATTTATTTCCTCTTTGGGCTAATGGATGCTTGCGACATGAAATTTGAGTAAATTGCGGGGAAACCTTTACTCTTTGTCTTTATGGCCTTCAACGGCGTATAGGTGCTTATACGTCGCCACATAAAGCACGCCATTGGCGGCCACGGGTGTTGTGCAAACCCGGTCTCGCATACGGATCTTGCTGATGACTTCCAGGGTTTTGCCGGCGCGAAGTACCCAGAACGTTCGGCGTCCGGTGCCCAGATAGACCTTGCCGTCGGCCACCAGGGTTGAGCCCCAGATCGGCCCGCCGGCCTCGTGAACCCAATATGGGCGCCCGCTTTCGGCGTCGAGGCAGTGCAGCCGCCCGTCGAAGTCGGCGATGTAGACCAGCCCGTCGTGGATCGAGGCGGTCGAGATGCTTTTGCCCATGTCTTTATAGCTCCACACCAGGCCCGAGCGGGTGACGTCGCCTTGGCCGCTGGCGTCGACGCACGTAAACCATCCGGTCTTGCCGCTATGCCAGGGGTCTTGGGTGAAAGCCAAATAAACGCGGTTTTTGTAAAATACGGGGTTGGACGTAACCTCGTAGGATTGGGTATGGTAACCGTATTCCAAGGGCACGACGTCTTGGCTTTGGGCCAGCGGATGGCCGTTGAACGCCCACACGGTTTTCGTCCGCTGTGCGCCGGCGGCCAACGCCTCGCTGCCGAATAGATAGCCCTTGCCGGTGCCGAGGAAGATCTGCTTGCGACCGTCGACCGTGCCCAGCGCGGGCGAACACCATTGGCCGTGAACGATATCCACTCCCAAATCGAAATCGTCGCGGGCCAATCGTTTACCGGTTTTTTTATCCAAGACGATCATCGTGGGCGCGGCCGGGTTGGCCACACGGCTATGGGTCCACTCCACGCCATTGGACGTGCAAACATAAAGCAAGTCGCCGTCGATTAGGACCGAACAGTTCGAAGCGTTGTGCGGACGCACGCCGTCTTCGGCCGCCATGTCGTGCAGCCAGAGAATGTCGGCGTCGGCCTTGCCGGGTACGAGCGGGCCGCCGCTGTTGTCGATCGCGCGCCTTTCCCGATCGACGGCGGGCATCATGTGCCGGCCTTCGTCTTGGTAGGCCCCGTCGTTGCCGTCGGCCATGCCGTTCGCGTCTAGGCAAACGACTTCGCAGCGGTTAGTGACCAGATAGGCCTTGCCATCTTCGACCGACGGAGGCGAAGAGATGCCGGTAAAATGCCAGTCGGAGTATTTGATCTCGTACATTTTCGGCACGGCCAATTGCCAGAGAAACTTTCCCGTGGCCTCGTCGAAACACATCAAGATGCCGCGGTCGCCCTCGATACGCGGGTCGCGGGGCTGCTGATTGTTGGTGCCGATGAAGATCTTGCCGCCGGCCACAATCGGCGGAGAGTTGGCCTGACCGCCCAGGCGGGCAACCCATTTGACGTTTTTGGTGGTGACCAGATCGATATCGCCCGTCTCGTTATCGCGCCGGCCGGGGTCGAAAGTGTCGCACAGGCCGGTTTCGTCGGACACCATGTTTCGCGAGAACCGCTGCCCCCATTGCGGCTGGTCGGCGGCCCAGAGTGGGGTGGCGCCGAAAAGCACCGCGGCCAATACGCAAAACACCAACGCGAGAGTCGCAGATTTGCTCCAACTACCGCTTGTGCCGATGCGTCTCTTACCGTTTGGTTTCACAGCCGTATCCTCCAGGAGCTAGCTCCGCTTAGATCTCAACGCCGGGTCGCGACCCGGCCTACAGTTCTCCAACCCGCGATATGATAACCAATAGGCGTGGCGGTTACCATAATTGTCCTCGCCTGCAAAACGTCAAATTGTCTCCTTAACGGCGGAAATCCACATGAAAACCGCCCGCGGACGCCGATTGGGCCACTATTCGTCTTCGTGTGGGAGTCTAGAATTAGATGGTAGGGGATTGAAATTTCCATTTCATGCAGGTGTGTCACACCCCCCCCCGATTTTCGGTCTTATTGCAGATTGTTAGCGGGCGGGCTTGACCCGCCGTTCCGTTGAGTCGCAAGAGAACGCGATGGCAAGCGTCGCCGCGAAGTGTTTTTGTGAGTCGAATTACTTGGATAATATGACAAACGCCAACGAAAAAGCTGACGGCGGGCAAGCAGCGAGCGGGCGGCGAATTGCGCTGGCGGTGCGTGGCGTGGTGCAGGGCGTGGGATTCCGCCCGTTTGTCTATGGTCTGGCGAGGCGCTTGCGTCTGTGCGGTTCGGTGCGAAACGAGACCGATGTGGTTCGCATCGAGCTACAAGGCCCACACAC
>CAZISU010000252.1:0-7509 GCA_964541935.1 uncultured Planctomycetaceae bacterium
CGGTATACAGCGTGCCGCCGGCCAGAGTGACCGCCCCGTCGCCGAGCGCGCCTTCGTAGGCCGCCACCAGGGCGCCTCCGGAAATCGTAGTGCCGTCGAGCGTGTTCGAGCCGGACAGACTCAACGTACCGTTGCCCGTCTTCGTCAATTGGGTCGCCGTGAGATTGCCCGCGTAGGTGGTGCTCTCGTGGTTTCCACCGACGACCAGGGAGTAGGCTGCGGCGTCGACGTCACCGCTGCCGGCAAGCCCGCCCAGGGTATAGGAGGATGCACCCGCCGCCGTGAAGGCCACGTCGCCTCCCTCGAGGCTGAGCGTGCTGTTCTGCACAGCCTGGGTGTTGCCCAGCGCCAGCGTGCCGGCGGTGACCCGGGTCTGGCCGCTATGGTTATTGGCGGCCGAGAGCGTGAGCACTCCGCCGGAATCCCAGGTGAACCCACCGGTCCCGCTCATGGTGCCGGAGATCGTCAAGTCGGTCGGATCGAAATCCAGCGTATGTGCTCCGACTTGGTTGAAGGTATGAATCGTGTAGCCGGCCGCCGAGCCGGTGCCGGCGGTAATGATGCCGCCCGTGGCCATCGGGTCGCCCGGGTATCGCACGACAACGATGCCGGAGCCACCGGAGCCGCCAACCCACAGAATTGTATTATTGGACCGAGAGGCTCCACCACCGCCGCCAGTGTTGGGCTGGCCGGGATTAGCCGTCTGATGAGCCACATCCAAGCCCGCGCCACCGCCCCCCAAGCCACCGTTGCCGCCAAGAATCGCGGTGGAAGCGTCGCGGTGCGGTGTCCCGCCGCCGCCGCCGCCGTAGTAAACTGCGTTTCCCGTGAAATCGACGGCCAGGCCAACACCGCCGTCACCACCCGCAACACTCGTGATGCCGTCGCCGCCCAGGCCGCCCGCGCCGCCGCCACCGCCGCCGGCATCAACCGCGTAGTCGCCTCCGCCGGTACCGTTGCCGCCGTCAAATCCTTGCCCCTCCGTGCCGGCGCCCGGCGAGCTCTGACGTCCGGCACCGCCGCCGGACGCTCCGGATGCGCCGGAACTATTGTACGGGCCTCCGGCGCCGCCCCCCAGGGCCACCATGGAGCCGATGGAAGAGGCCTGGCCATTGGCGCCCCGGGTCGTGTTAACGCCGCCGGCGCCGCCGGCACCGACGACGACGTCGTTGCCGCCGGCAACCAGGCTGAGCATCGTCCCCAAACCCGGTTCGACGAGATTGGACACCACGCCACCGCCACCACCGCCTCCGCTGGAGTCGCGGCCTCCTCCGCCACCGCCGCCACCGACGACGAGGTACTCAACGGCAACCGTGGCGCGGATGAAGTTCTCGTCGGCGGCCCCGTCGAGAACGATGTCGCTGGAGAGCGTCGCGCCGTTTTCTACGTGCAGCGATCCGCTGGCAAGCGTGACGGCGCCGGTGCCCAGGGCGCCGTCCGAGCGAGCCAGCAGCGTGCCGCCGGCAATGGTGGTGCCGCCGGTATGGGTGTTGTCTCCCGAAAGGACAACCGTGCCCTCGCCCGTCTTCGTGAGCGAGTGGTCTCCGGAGAGTGTACCCACGGTGAAGTCGCGCCCGCTGGCGACGTCCCAGACCTGGTCAGCGCCGAGTCGGAGGTTTTCGACCGTCAGGTTCCGCTGTGCGTCGGCCATGTCGACGCCCATCTTGCCCACCTGGAGATAGTGGTCGGGGTTGGTGTTGTTGACGTGGATGAGCCCGGCGCCGTCTGTGACGCGGATCCCGTGCACGGACAGCGAACCTCCGGTGTCGAGCGCGTCGGTGCGGTCGAAGGTGGCGTCGAATACCATGTGCGCCGAATCGTCCGGGACGATTCCGGATTGCCAGGACGCGCCGACGTTGAGGTTCTCGGTGTTGTTCGCCTTAACTCGCGTCACGGGGATGAGCGCGTAGCCGTCTTGCCCCATGTTGTAAATAGTCTGCGCTTCGAGCCCGGACAGCGAGCGGTTCCACATCGCCACGTCGTCGATCATGCCATCGAGAAAGCGGCTATCGGCGCTGCGATAGGTACCCATGTTAATGGAGGCGAAGTCGACACTGCCGGCGTCGACCGTTGTCGGGGCGCCTTCGAGCGTGCCGTCGACGTAGACGCTCAGGGTCGTGTCCAAGCGTTGCAATGCTTCATTCCACGCGCTATCGAAGGAATGCAGCACGTGGTGCCACTGTCCGGAATCGGTCTGGACACTGCCGGCATTGACCTCGCCGACGAAGCTGACAAACGTGTCGTTGGTGCCGCTTGTGCCGTAGCTGACGTCGTGGTTGTCGCTGGCCTCGAAGACGAAGTTCCGATCCGTCGGATCTGTTGCCTGCCAGTACCATGCGCCGACGGAGAAGGAGTCGCCCAACTCCTCGGTGCCCAGCGGCAGTTGGATACTGCTGCTTCCGTCGAGGACCATGGCCCTGCCAACGAAGCCGGACTCGCCGTCTCTCACGCCGGAAACGGGATCCCCGCTCAGCACGGCGGCATTGGGGCCGCCGGTGATCAAGTTGCTCGTAAGGTCGTCGTGGAAATTCCAGTAGCCGACCAACCCGGTAACCACTCTCTCGCTGGGCGACATGAATCCGAACGGATTGGTGAACGTGGTGCCACCGCTACCGGTGATCTCGGCGCGCACGTACGAATTGATGCCCGGCGTGTTGCGATAGTCCAGGGTCGGTCCGACATGTACGGTCTTGCCGTCGGCGATCCACTGGTAGGCATCGTCCGGCAGCGTCGCGCCGTCGTGCGTGGCGCTGAGCGTAATGACGCCTTGCGCGGCGTCGTGATCGACACCTTGGACGACCGGCGTGGCGTCGACCGACTGGTCGCCGGATGCATGAAGGCGGATGGTCGAAGGAAAGAAAGTGCCGCGAGTCATCGCGTCGCGCACGGCCGACTCGGTCAGTTCCGGGGTGACCACCGTGATCCAGTCGCGCCCCATGTGCGTCATGCTGTGCATGTCGTCAACGGCGAATCCCCAAACGGGCCGCTCCGGCATGAGCTTCACGAGCAAATCGTCCCACAATTCGCGGTCTAATGGGTATTCGCCCAGCGGCCGCGTCCCGTTGGATACTTCCGTGCCGAGCAGGTGTGGGTATGTCCTGTACAGCTCGGCGTAGCGCTCGACGACGCTGTCCGGTACGTCGCCCTCGTCCGGCCCGGTGGGGTACGCCCAAGACACCCAATGCATGGCCGGGTGGGCAATGACAGCCAGACCGCCGGCCGCGCCGACTCCGGCAATGGCCGTATCCCAGTCGGTGGTGGTGGTCGTGTAATCGCTGAACAGGCTAACCGTATGGTGGTGCCTCGACAACTCGTTGCCGGCAATAGCCACCATGCCCACCGCATTCGGATCGCGGCCGAAATCCTCCCAGGGGTAGGTGCTGCGGTTATGGTCCGTCAAGGCCAGCGCCCCGTAGCCGCGGCTGCGATACTCGTCGATCACCGTTGCCGGCGACATGGCACCGTCGCTTTCGGTGGTGTGGGTGTGAAGATTCGTCTTGCTTTGCTCGAACTGGTCCCACAGTACCCCCTCATAGGGGTTCAGGTACAGCACCACTTCGGCCCTGGCAAGCCGGGCCCCGGCGGACAGGAACAGTATCGCCGCCAACGAAACGCGGCAGACAATCTCAACGGCACGAGATGGGTTGTTTCGCACGACAGACTTCCTTATGTGAGGTTGCGGTTCTGGGTGGCCTCAGAGGAGATCGTATTCCCGTTTCCAGAACTCATGGTAACCGAGCAAACCCGGCAAATCAAGACAATAAATTTTCCTCTGGCGAAACAAATCGAGGATGGGCGTGCACCCATCTGCGGTGGGGTTCAGCTAAATGAAGTTACGTGACTCCATGAGAAAGACCCACGTGTGCCACTACTTGCCGGGAGACTAGTTCGAGCGGGCTGCCGGCCCGCACTGCTTACCGGCGTGTTTGTCCACAACGGTTTCCGATTCCGCGTGGAAAACCTAATGACGAAGACGACGATGTCATCCCGCTCGATCCAAACAAGATCAAATGCAACATCGACCCGGCGGCATATTGAAGCACTACTACCGCGAAGCCGCTTGAGTGATTTCGTTCATCACACACTCGCTTGTGCGTTGTAGCGTGAAAGGTGTGCGCCGAACTCGAATTGCGTCTGCTGACGCTGTTTCTTCGGACAGAAAATGTGCGAATTGCGTCGCTAGATTTGGCATTTCGAGTTATCGGTGACAGCGATTTCATGCTTCATTTATTGATATTATCTTGGGGCATTCTTTTTGTACAGGACGGTCCTGTGGTACCTTTCCAACGGATTACTGCGCCGGTACCATAAGGTTCCCTACCATTGGCTTGCATGCCGATGTTTTATACCACCAAAAGTAGGGGTTGGTGCGGATAAAATGCCTAATTATTCAGGTTTGTGTAATTACCGGCAAAAGGAGATAAAAACTATTGACAGTCGCCATGAAACCTGTATACCTGAACCTGTGCATATGGGTGCCATACGGTTGCGACCAGCAAGCTAACACACAACGGAAGAACAGGAATGTGAGCAAACACGACCATAAGCAATTGACCCTCGAGAACCTGGATCTGCACCACTTGGAACAGAACCAGTTGAAATATAAGCGTCTCAAAGGCTACCTGGTGGCCGAAGTGACTTCGGGCCGCCTCAAGCCGGGTGATTCTTTGCCTTCAGAGCAGCAGTTGACCAAAACCCTGAAGGTCGCCCGCAACACAGTTCGCCAGGCGATAGGCGAGTTGGCCCGCGACGGCTTCGTTCGCCGCGTGCCGGGCAAAGGTACGTTTGTCGACGAAAAGATCGACGTAGAAAACAAAATAAACGAAAAAGACTTTCAACTCGATGCACATACTGACAATCGCTCTTGCCAAGGCCTTGAGGTTTTCGCCATGGTTACGCCGGAAACCAAGAACGCTTTTTACCCGTCGCTGCTAGACGGTTTTGAAAACGCCACCAGCCGCATGCACCACCAGATGATGATCGGCAACAGCCGCAACGATCTGGACGCCCAAGCCCGTATCATGCTGCAGTTGCTCGACAAACAGGTTGCCGGCATTGCCATGGTACCGGTAGCCAGCCAATCGACTCCGTCCTATCAGATCCGCCAACTTCAGCAGCGTGGCATCCCCATCGTTTTCTGCCACCGCTCGGTAGAAGGCATCGACGCACCTATGCAATCGATTCCATTTTACGATATGGGCCGCAAGGCAGGCGAAGCGATTATCCGCCAAGGGCATCGCCGTGTGGCGGTGTTCGCCTACCACCTCAAAGAAGACGGACTGCCGCAACCGATGGTGGAAGGCCTACGAGACTCCGTTCGAGCCGGCGGAGGTCAACTACCCGATGAATTTTGCCGCCAGCTTCCGTTTGCTTCCCCAGAACTCGGCCAACATGAAGACGAGACCTTCGAGGCTCTTGCAAGGATCTGCCGCCGCCCGGATCGCCCCACGGCGATCATGGGCAGTTTCGACAATCTGGCGGAACTGTTGTTCCTGCAGCTTGGCCGATTGGGCCTGCGGGTGCCGCAAGACATTTCACTGATGGGCTTCGGAGGCACCGAACGTCGAGGAGCCGTACAGCGTCAACTGACTTCGGTAGCCGTCGACGAGGCACAAGTCGGTCGTCGAGCCGTCGAGTTGCTCTGCGAAATTCGTAGTGGCAAGCGATCAATAACCGACAACGAAAAAATCATTATTCCACTCGTTATGACCGATGGCCGAACACTTGGGTCGGCCCCGGCGGAAATCGTTCTGGGCAAATAAACGGAACTGCTGAAGGAGCGAAAGAGAGAGACCACAGGGCTGCGAAGTATAAAAAAGGAAACGTGCAGAGAGAGAAGGACGTCGGATGTCTGGCGTCGGCAACGAGGATGGCGGAGCAACGCGAAGATGAGATTGGATCGACTCCGCTTAAACTAAAATGCTACTTGTACCGTTCGACGGATAATAACCTCGGAATGGTTCTGAGTCCCGCAAGCGGTTACCTGGTTCGTCTTTTACATCAAGGAGAACACGTTATGAGAGTTTCTGGCGTATTATTGACAGCATTGATGGTGTTGGGGCTGGCGACCGGCGTTGCACAGGCGTATACAGTCACCCACAGCACGCTGGGCACGCTGTTTTCGGACGACCTGGAAGGTCCATACTTCCAAGCCGAAGTCGGTTCCTGGGGAACGACTAACGATGGTACCAACTTATTGGCATTTACGAAAATGCAAAGCGGCGGAACGTGGGGACCCACGGCGGCCGCGGACGGCAGTGATTACTTGGAAATGAGTCGTGATCTTACCAAGGCAAGGTGGCAGGAGGCCATTCTTACCCAACCAGTCAGTAGCGGAACGCTCGACATAGAGTTCCAGTACTGGATAAACGACCCTTGGCCTCAGATCGTGACACTAGATAACGCCATTGGCACTAGTCCCGGCTCAACTGGTATGGTCACCGCTATTTTAAACAGTGGTACATTGGGTGGATCAAACTGGTGGGATGCTTCGAACGGCGGCGTCAATACAGGCGTTCCGATCAGTGAGGGTCAGTGGAACCTGTTCCAAATGCACGTCGATCTGGATAACAACAACTACCAGATTACAGTGACACCCAGCAGTACTGGTGTACCAGTTGCCGGTAACGTCGTTAGCACCACGCCTGGACAGACGGTCAGCAGGATCGGATATCAGTTTCACCACACCGCTCCCAACCCACTACCGGTATACCTGGACGCCGCTCCAGGGACGCCCGGACCGGTGGTGAATCCTGATATAGATACCCTGCTCTGCTCCGACGACACTTACATTGAGAATACATCGCCCGATGCCAATTTTGGCGACGCCGATTCAGTTGTTATCAAGGCCTGGGGCGCCGGACCCAACCGCAAGGCGTACGTGAAATGGGATCTCTCATCGGTTACCGAGCCGGTGACGTCGGCCAGAGTGCAACTCCAAAATCAATGGGATTCATTAAACTTGGTGGGACAAGCGGTAGACGTCTATTTACTTAACGACGGCGATGTGGGCGAAGGCTGGAACGAAACGGCCCTGACCTGGAACAACGCGCCGGCTAATGTCATCACGTCGGGCGTTGACTTCGACGAGGCGAGCAGCACGTTATTGGGACAGGTCTCTATGCTGGAACCGGTTAGATCCGGCAACCTGTATACCATGGCAAGTCAAGAGTTGATCGACGCCATCAACAACGACACGGATGGCAGCATGACCTTGATGTTCGCCATAGTCAACCAAGGGCCAACCGGCATGACCTTCGCTTCCAAGGAGGACACCGACGGGAATCCAACTAACAGGTGGACCGTGCCCTTTGAAGGGGCCAGCCTGGTCTTGAATGATCCCGCTGATGTGATTCCAGTGATTATTCCGGGCGATGCCGACCTGAATGGGATCGTAGACGACGCCGACGCAGTGATCCTGGCTTCCAACTGGCAAATGCAAAGCGGGGCCGTTTGGGCTGACGGCGATTTCAACGGCGACGAGCGGGTGGACGACATTGACGCCACGCT
>CAZISU010000253.1:0-7496 GCA_964541935.1 uncultured Planctomycetaceae bacterium
ACCGGCCAGGACCGCGCCGCATTTTTTCTGATCGCTTTCAAACGTTGCATGGGGTTGTTGGAAAATGAGGCTCTGGCCCGTCATGTCGGCCGCCCGATAACGCATGTCGACCAGTACCTCGTAGCGAGATAGCGGCCGCGCCGGCTTTGTGTTGACCTGCTGCGGATTGGCGTGCAGAAAGAACTTCTCGTCGGACAAACGCACGTCGATGCCACCGCTATTACTGCTGACATCGTTGTCATCGCTTGGTTCTTGACGATAGGTTCGCACCCAGACCTCATACCAGCCATCGAGCTTCAGCGGCAAGGTAATCTGCCCAGCCAGGCACGACGCGGGAGCGTCGGGGTCGTGCTCCTCGACACACAGCAGCGTTTGCTCTTTATCCTGCCCGTCGACGCGATAGGCCCGCCGCCACCATTTGCCCCTGGTGCTAACGTCGTGGATGGAATCTTGCGGGCCAAAGAGCCGGGTGTCGGTAATCTCAATCTCGTCGCCAGGCCGCATCTCGGCAGGCGTTTTGGTTACATTGCGGAAAATCCGTCCACGCAGACGAACTCCGGCATAAGCGGCGCTGTCGGGCTTGCCTTCGAGCGTGGCGACCAGTACGTAACTGGCCCTTTCAAGCTTCACTGCATCTGCCGCGGTGAGCACAACCGATGCCTTGCCCCCGTCGGACGTGGCGGTTTTGCTCCAAATAACATCGCCGGAGAACATTTTCAAGTGGAAATCGACTTTGCCCGATGTGGCCGGCTTCAGAGTTGCCGCAAAGGTTGCGTCCTGGCCGGAGAAGACCTCGCGCGGGGCCGAGAGCGTTAGCACCGGCGATTGAGCTTTATGATCTTCAGCCGCCAATAGAAATGACGTTGCAAAGAATACTGTCAATAAACAAGGTAGGAATCGGCGCATGGGAACTTCCAATATCAAGGTGCCAAAAAATGAGGTGTGTGTTGCCAAGTTAGCGGCGGGGCTTGTCTCCGCGTGAATAACGCGACGGCAAGCGTCGCCGCTAACTCACATACGACAGTCGTGTGGCACACTCAGAGCGTGCCACACGGACTCCGCGTAAAATCGGGACATACAGCCTACTTGCCGTAGAACCAGTCTACCGGAATGTGCGCCACATGCAAACCGTCGCGCTTATGGAAGCCGATCAGGGCCGTTTTCTTATCTTTTCCCACAAAATCCACGCACTGGTAACCGAAATCGTCTTCCGGATCATCCACGAAGTGGCGAATGTGCTCGAAGGTCTTGCCCTCGTCTTTGGAAATGGCCGTGCTCAGGCGGCTGCGGCGGTGGCCGGACGATTCCTTGATGGCCGACTTGGCCGAACCCCACACGAACAGTAAATCGCCCGTCGAGGGGATTCTTACAACCGAAGGGAAGCTGGCATAGGGCATGGGCAGTTCCTTGATCATTTCGCCTTTGGTCCAGGTGTTGCCACCATCGGACGAATAGGCCTTGGCGGGATGGCCGCTATAAGTTCGCGCGAATAGCAGCACCCGTTTGTCCTTGAGCTCGACGGCGTGGGCTTCCTGGAACTCGGTGGGGATCATGTCGACAGTATTCTTGCTGACCTGCCAACTAAATCCACCATCGTCGGAGAAGAACGCGCTGCCTACGTATCCGTTATGATCTTTCGAACTGGGCCAATGGGCCTTGAATTCGGCCGGGGCCAGGATCCGCCCGCTGGAGAGCATCGTCAGCCGGTCGTTGTGCATAATGTAATAGCCCGGGTGCGGCGTCATGCAAAACTGTTCGGTCCAGGTCTTGCCCTCGTCGGCGCTGCGGCGATAGTAGTTATGCCCATGGTACGGCGTGGTGGGAAACGTGCCATAAATGTACGAGACCATGATGTCGCCGTTTTTCAGACGCAAGAAACTCGGCAGAAGGTAATAGCCCTTGGCCGGAGGCTTAGGGTTGGGGAACATCGCGGCCGGCTCGCTCCAGGTCTTGCCGCCGTCGGTCGATTTTACCGACATGATGCCCTTATTCGGCGGACTGTATGCGAACAGCAGCGAGCCGTCTTTGAGTTCGATAATATCGCCCATGCCGCCGCGATACCCGTATTTGCCCTTGGGCAATTTAACGGCGTGAACGATCTCCAGCGGTTTCTCGGCCAGGGCCATAGTAGCAAAAAGACAAACAAGCCCGACGGCGATGGTGCAACGAACGATTCTCATGGTAGGACTCCTTGGGGTGGGAAAGTGGTTAAGGGTGGAACGGGGATGTAGAGTAGGAATGTCGAATGTCGAAATCAGAATGAAGAATGAATTAGGAATGACCAATGACGAAACAGCAAAACCTTCGTCATTCACTCATTATAAATTCCTCATTCTTTCTTCATTCGAGCTTCCTAATTCGACATTTCCCTTCAATCATTTTCTTCAATGTACGGCGGCGCCAAAATACTCGACCGTCTCGCGCAAGGCGTCGGCCTGCTGCTGTGCCTCTTCCAACGTGCCGATGTTACATTTGAACTGCATCAGCTTGGGCTGGATCGATTCGGCCACCGGACACAGGCCCGGACGCCAGTCGATCTTGCCGTAATAATAGGGCGGCTCGACGGGGCAACCATGCCCGTAGAATTTCCGCTCAGCCAGAACCGGTTCGAGGTAAGCCACGGACCAAGCCGCATAAACGCCTTCGCCCGAAATCTCCTGATACTTTTTGGCAAAATCTTTCCAGGAAACTCCGATCGCCTCTTGGCCCTCGTAAACGGCCGCGAACGTCCAGCAAGCGCTGGTGTAGCCCTCGGGCTCAGCCTGCGGTCGAATGTACGGACAGTTGGCCAGGGCGTCGGCGTACATCTTCCAAATCGCCTGCCGCTTGGAAACGTACATGTCGATGCGTTCCAACTGGGCCATGCCCAGCGCGGCGGCCACTTCCGGCATACGGTACTGCCAGCCGAAACTGGTGTGACGCTTGAAGTCCGGGTCTTGGAAGGCGAACGCCTTGGAGCGAACCTGCCCGCTTTCAGCCGTAACCACCGAGTAGCCCATGCAAGCAAACGAGCGCACGGCTTGGGCCAACTGCTCGTCGTCGGTAATCACAATCCCGCCGTCGCCGGTGGAAAGATGCTTTGTGTTCTCGAAACTGAAACTGGCCATATGCCCTATGGTGCCGGCCAGACGGCCGTGATACTCGCCCAAAAAACACTGTGCGGAGTCTTCGATCACCACCAGGTTGTGCTTCTCGGCCAGGGCCATGATAGGCGCCATGTCGCAGGGCAACCCGTAGAGGTGAACCGGCATGATCGCCTTGGTACGCGAGGTAATTTTCCGCTCGACGTCCGCGGGGTCTATGTTGAAAGTTTCGGGATCGATGTCGGCAAAAACCGGCACTGCGTTGTGATGCAACGTGACAAAGGCGTTGGAAATAACGGTCAAAGCCGGCGAAATCACCTCGTCGCCCGGCTTTACTCCGGCCGCCGCTAGGCAGCTATGCAAGGTCGACGTGCCCGAGTTTTGCGTGATTCCATAACGCACTCCAAAACGCCCGGCAAAGGCCTTTTCGAGCCGCGCATTCATCGTGCCATAAGTAGACGCGCCTAAGCCGGAATCCAAAACTTCCTTGACATACGTTAGCTCCTCTTCGCCAAAACGCCACGATTTATCAGTCATCTAGTTTCTCTCTGCTGGTTGGTGAAAAACAACGGGTATTCTAATATGCTCCGGCGCGAGCGGCTCGCCTGCGGAGAGTTGCCTTAGCCGCTTTCCAATCACGCCGGCAATTCCGGCAAACGAAAGCTTCGGTTCCACACGCGGGAACTGCGAAACGTCCGCGGCGTCTCCAATTTGGCCCTCGTTGTCCAAAAAGATTTCCAAATCGTCGGGCACTTTTAGCCCTCGCTCGGCGGCGACCTCGGCAATGGCGTGACCAAATGCACCCAAGCGTGTGATACAAGCCGTGGGCCGCGCGGGCATATCCAAAAGAGCGCTGACGACCGCCTTGTACGAATCAAGATCGCGGGGTAAAAGCCGTTGAATCAGAGCCGTGTGGGGAAGTTCCGCTTCAGCCACAACCTCGCTCATGCCGTCGAAGAAATCGTTGTCGCCGGGGCGACTATCGCCGGCCACCAGTAGGGCAATGCGGCGGTGACCGCGGTCAACTGTATGTTGCATTAAAAGCCGGCCGGACTCGCGGTTGTCGATGTCTACCGAATGAATTGTATCTTGGGCCGTATATAGCGAACCGTAGACAACGGTCGGAACCTCCTGCTCGCCCAGAAAGCGATACACGTCCGGCGAACAAGTCACCGGAACCACGCCGGCAAGCTGGCCGGCCCGGCGGCTGGCGTCGAGCAACTCGCCCACGTAGGAAACGCCATCGAGCGCCGGCACATAGGAGAACTGAACGTTGACGTCAGGAAATTCGCTCCTAATGCCCTGCACAAAGGGGTTCATCGACCAGTTCTGCCCGCAGATATCGTCCTTGGGCAAAAGCACATGCACGACTTGCACCTGCGAGCGAACCGGTTTGACAAAGCGTGGGCCGATAAACGTCCCGCTCCGCTGCCGTCGCACGAGAATCTCTTTTTCCGCCAAGCTCTGCATGGCCCGATTGGCAACCGCCTTGCGCACGCCCAACATGCGACTGACTTCGTCGGTGGTCAAATAACGCTCGCCCGGACATAAACCACGTCGCTCGATATCGGCGACCAGTTTTTCCGTGAGCACATTCATGTGGGCAGTTTGAATTCGGTGTTCCATCATGTCCGGTAGCATAGCGGATATAGTTCCGCTTGTCCATAGTACAGTTCCGTAAAAATCGATTTTCGGGCAATTAACCCGAATTATCCACCATTACAACATTTTCCAGCACCCATGAGAACTATTTCGGGAAAGGGCCACAGGAGCCAGAGCCGCTCGAAACCCGCCAACAACTAGCTCCCCAAACCTAGCCCCATTCCAAAAACACGCAATACGCAGACTTTATACCCCTGCAAGTCACGTTTCGGGAAATATTAGTATTTTTCGGAACCATACTATTGACTTTTGGAACTGTATCTTCTAAACTGACCACCAACTGGAACAGCGAGGATAGCTCGTGTCGCGTCGGTCAACCGTGTTTTAGATACTGGAGATTCGAGAGTTGATTTGCCTTGATATAACTGTCGCTTGTCGCACCTTCCTTTTCTGCTCACTATCGCTGTCGGCGATCTGGACGGGCGCTGCTATACCTAATGCCCGGGCCAATGAGCCGGCTCTGCGTATCGACCGCTCGGTGATCGCTTCTGGTAAAAACGGACAAAACCATGCCTATCCCAGCATGAACCAGATGGACGACAGGCGACTGATTCTCTCCTGGACCGCAGGCAGCTCTATCGTCACGGCTATCTCCGACGACAGTGGCAAGACCTGGTCGAAACCCGTCACTCGCATCGAAATGGGCAACCGCCGCGGCGGTGACCCCAGTATCGTGGTTTCGGGAAAACGGATTTTCGTAACCGCGACAACCCTCCCACCCGGCAGCACAATCGCAACATCCACCACCTGGTGCAGCAGAAGTGAAGACGGCGGAGAGACTTGGAGCCCGCCCTACAAGATACCGATGAATTACCGCTACACGTGCGGCAAGACACATCGGGGCTTGCGGCTGAAATCGGGTACATTGCTGATGGGCTACTCGTGGGACATGAACTGTGAGCAAGGCCGGGATTTAAACAGCGAGGGGCAGATGCACCTCCGCGCCGGCGTGATGATCTCTACCGACGACGGAAAGACCTGGCTCAACGGCGGCGACACCGATGCCAACGTGAAAAAGAAGGTCCACTCCGGGGCGACCAACGGCACCGACGAACCGGCCATCGTGGAATTGGACGACGGTTCGCTATACATGCTGGCCCGAACCGGATCCACGCATCTTTACGAATCGCGGAGCACGGACGAGGGCCGCACCTGGACGACCGCGCGGCCCAGCCCTTTGTTAGGGTGCAACGCGCCGGCCACACTCTGTAGCTTCGATGTCGATGGCCGCCGCGGAATCCTGTGCGCCTGGAATAACGGCGTCGCCCGACATCCGCTCAGTGCGGCCGCTTCCTTCGACGGCGGAAAAACCTGGAGCAAGCCCAAGAGCATCTCGGGTCCGACCGGCGGGCATCAGTCGTCTTATCCCACATGCATCCAGGCCGCCGACGGCACGTTGGTTGCCGCTTGGCTACAAGACACGCCCGCCGGACGCGATATTCGCTCGGCCCAATTCAATCTCGCCTGGCTACTGCACGACCCGGTGCAAAAGCTGCAAGAGGAGCTTGCATCGGCGACTTTTCCCGCGATGAAAACATCCGGCCCGGCCCGCGGCTATCAGGGCGGCGATCCGCAAAAGGCTACGCCTGAAAAGGCCTCCACCGTCTGGAAAATCCATGGCGACGGGGGTAAACTGACGGACAAGAACTCGATTCGACTCGAAAAGGGCGGTGGATACCACATCGACAACCGGCCCGACGACTGGGACGGAGACAAAAACAATCTGGTCGAATGCCGCATGCGTGTCATCGAACGCGACAAAACGACCGCCGCACATTCGGCGGTCGAGGTCTGGATCGGCGGCCAGCGGCCGGAGACCGGTTGCCAGTTGTTTTTTCGCGAGGATGCAGTCGCCTTCGATTCCAGCTATCACCCCTGCCACCGGCTCGACGCCACCAAGTCGCACACATACAAGATCCTCACCGATATCAAATCCGGCAAGGCGTATCTGTTCGTCGACGACGCCAAAACGCCCGTTCTAGTGACATACCTGGGCTCGCCCGAAGGGTTCAATATAAACCGCATCCTCTTCGGCGATTCCAGCGGCGGCAGCACCACCGTGCATGGACGCAGCGAGTGGGAATTCGTACGCTGGCGAACCGCGCCCGAGACACCGCTTGAAATCAAGGAAATCGATAGGCAGGACAAAACGGCCGCCGCCTGGACGGGCAAGGGCGCGGTCCGTATGATCGTCGAGATCTGGCCGCGCGACTTGGGCAAGCGCGAGTCGGACGTTATGCCTGCGCGGCTGAAGGTCGACCTGGCCGACGTTCTGGCTCAGGCCGGCGTCCAAGGCAAGCCCGATCTGGCTCGCATTCAGGTCGTCCGTCTGGATCCTAAAACCGGCCGCTCCTTGCCCTGCAAAACCTTCCGCGGTATCGGACCCGACGACAGGCCCTATCGATTCGACGATCGTGATCGCCGCGGGTTTTCATTCTGGTACAACGTCCGCGGCAACGGCCACGACGGCCAAATCGTTTGGGAGCATCTACAAGAAGGCAAGCGGGCGACAAAATACGCCATATATATAGACACGATAAAACCCGGCGGCCGATCGGGCATCTCCCCCATGCCCACCCTGGGCGACAGCGACGCGCTTTGGACCGACCGTAGCGACGGGTTTTTGATTACCACTTTGCAGTGCAAGCCCACAGTCTGCGACTGGAACGGCGACGGCACGCTGGACATCATCGCCGGTGAGACGCAAGGACACATGTTCCTCTTCAAAAACAAAGGCACACCGCAAAAACC
>CAZISU010000254.1:0-7436 GCA_964541935.1 uncultured Planctomycetaceae bacterium
GCCGATAATGGCGATGACCACCAGCAGTTCTACTAACGTAAAAGCACTACGGAATCGTTTTTTCATGACATTTTCCTATCGAATTCGACGCCGTGAGATAACAACACACAGCAGCATGCTCGCCAGCAGCGCAAGCGTCCCGGGTTCGGGCACACCGGCCGCGGTCCCGCTTTGCCAGTTGGTAGCCAGGATCGTGGCGTCTATGTCGTTGACGGCTCCGTCGTCGTTGAAATCTCCTTGGCCCCAGGTGGCGCCGGTGGCTTTTAGCCAGTTGCTCGCTAACGCCGCGGCATCGATTGCGTCAACCTTGCCGTCGTTGTTGGCGTCGCCTGGTATCGCGTCGATTACGCTCCCGTCGTCAAGGCTAATCGTGAAGCTGTCGAAGCGGTCGCGGCCAGTGTGCAATTCGTCGACAAACAGTCCGAAGGCCGTGATATCGCCGGCGTCGAGCGTCGCGGCGGCGCCCAAGTTAAGCGAAACGTTGGGCAGAAAAGCGAGACTCAGCCAGCCGCTCGAACCAAAGTCCAGCGATTTGGGCTCCCAGATGCCACCGACACTGTTGGCGAACATTTCTTCGCTGACAAACCAATTGCCGTCGGCGATCTGAACCGCCACGCGAACCTGATCGTCCGTACTGTTGTTTTTTTGGCACCAACTGACGTTGCCGATATCCTGGTTGTCGCGATCGATGGTTTGCTCGTCGCTCCAGTAGAGATAGCTCACGCCCGTCTCACCGTCTAGACTGATGGCGAAGCCCCTGTCCAATTCGGCGTTGGCTGGATTGGAATTGACCGGCTGGGCGTTTGCATAAGAACCCGCCACATAGGACAGTATCGGGTTGCCGTCCGCGAGTCCGCCGGTCTTGTGAATTTGCCAGCCCGCTTCCGACAACGCACCGTCGACCCCCGCATCGTTGGGGAAAATTTCGCGATATACGACCGAATTCGTCGCAGGAGCGGGAATGCCGGCCAGTGTGGGGTGGTAGTTCGCCAGAAGGTTAGTTGCCGAGGGGTTCGTGCCAAGGTCGTGGTCGGACAGCAGGGCAATATCGGCGTTCGACAGCCCCTCGCCATATACCCGCATGTCGGTCATCTGGCCGTAAAGGTAACGCCCTTCTATCTCGATACCGGCAAAATTAAAGGTCGAAAGGTCGAAAGACTCTGTGTTGGCATAATCTCTGGAAACAATCGTGGAATTTCCATAGATATCGGTCAACGCCAAGGTGACGATGTTCTTATCCGGGGTTGCCGAGGCAATTCCAAAGCTTTGGGCCACATGATACCACTGGCCTACCGCGGGGTTGAATCCCAGGCCAACGTCGGCACGCACCTCTGCATTGGTGCGTACTGCGGAACGCATTTCGCCGCCGTTATAGATTTCGGTGCGGATCGAGCCCGCTTTCCAATTCGGGTTGCCAAACATGGTGTTATCCCATCCGGCTTCACCATCGTCGTTGAACTGAACCCAAGCGGCGATGGTGAAGGCGTTCATGGGATTAGAGAAGCCGGGCGTGCCGATGTAGTCGGCGTCGCCATCGAACACCAGCGATTGGTTCAAATCGCCGACGTTCAACACATCGCCGTACGACTCGGCATGGTTGTTGTTGCCTGAATAATCGGTGACTACATCGGCCAGGCCGGTATTGCCGACAGAAAGCATTGCGGCTGCCGCCACTAACGGAAGTAAAACTTGTCGCAACATGAGATTCTCCTATTCTGAGATGGTGAAAAATGAACTTGTACGGGCGTCACGCAAATCTGCCGGGGTGCAATACTTACTAACCGGCACGCCAATCCGGGCCCACCTCTTCTCTGCCGTCCATTCCTTCTCTGCCGTCCATTCCTTCTCTGCTGTCCAGCCCCGCCATGTTCCTTGTAATATCCGGGGCCTTTACCTCGCCCGTCTCGCCGGCGTTGCCAGCCAGCCGCGTCACCAAATCGTCCATGGCATCGGTCAAACTCTCCGGAGCGGCCCGACCCGGCGCCCGGCTGGACGCCTGCCGATCGAAGGCGGCCAAAGCGTCGCGGAGGCTGGCGCGGATGTGACGCCGCATCCAGTAGCGGGCCTGCTTGGCATTGCGGTGTCGAACCGCGCGGGCGATTCTGGCATGAACCAACCACACCCAGGCCAGATGGTGCAGGTCGCGTTTATGCGTTCGGTAACCGAAAACACGATTTCGCACGTGTGCATCGGCCACGATCTTGAGGGCCGACTGATTGTCGCCAGCTCGCAGTAACAGCAAATGAAACGCCAGGTCGGCCGTTAGAAAAGTTTGCAAAAGTTCGCCGTCGAGAACCTCTTCGCCGGAATTTCGAAAAGCGATCACCGCCACATGCATCTTCTCGCAAAGCAACGTGAGTTCCCTGCGTTGTTTGGAGGTCATGCGTCGGGTGGCCTTGCCGGCGGCAAAACATTCCAGAGCCTGGCGAATCTCGTAAGCCTCGATCACCTGCGAGCGGTCGGGCTCGGCCACGAAAGTGCCACTGGAAGGAACCTGATAGAGGATGCCTTCGTTTTGCAAGCGGCGTATGGCCTCGCGGACCGGTGTGCGGCTGACGCCGATTTCGCGAGCAATGCCGGCCTCGGAGACCTTGTCGCCGGCTAAAAGCGTGGCATCGAGGAGTCTTTGCCTGATGTTCCGATAGGCGATTTGGCTCAAGGAGGAACTCATTCATGACCTTTCTGATTGACGATGCGGCCTCAGTTTGGCCGGCAATAAAACCATTTCACTGCCCGACGTGTACTGTACGCACTAACCGGTATACCGGTTTTACGGTGTGGTGTCAAAAGTTTAGCGCTATTTTTCTGGAAATAACGCAAACTGGCCAGCGATTTGAATGTTTCGGCGTTTTCGGTTACCCTAATGACTGGGGGGTCGCATCGTGTTAAGCGATCTAAGGAGGGCCGCTGTTATATGTTAGACATCTCGAAATCTAAGTGCTTAATCCCAGTGGCTCTGGCTCTGGCGATGCTTTCGCTGTCTCTTCCGCTTGCGAAAGCCGCAATGATTAATGTGGGCAGTTGCTTTCTTGCCCCTGACGAGGCCGAACAGACCGTCCGTATCACCGTCTACGGTGGCGAGCAAGTTTCGGGGCTGAACTTTTGTGCCCAAATCGGAGACGGCGGACTCTCGGGCAACAACGCACCGATCATAACCGCGGTCGATCTCAAGACCGCAACGATCTTCGACTCCATCCCCGACTCGCAAACAGACGACGGAAGTATGGACCAGGTCGTCTTCTATTCGATTGAAATCCAGCAGGCCGGTGGCAGTGTGCCAGCTCAAGGCGTATTGGCAACACTTACCATGGATTCTACCGGCTATAGCGAAGGCACCTGGGACTTTCTGCTGGCCGACGTTCTTGGCGACCCTCTTAATGATACGAATTTCGCCGGTACTCCGATCAGCATACAAAACGGCACGATCGGCATTACCATCGATGGCGATTGTACTCTGGACGGACGGGTCGACGAAGCCGACGCCACAGTCGTAGCCGCCAACTGGGGAGTGACCAGTGGCGCCGGCTGGACGGAAGGCGATCTCAATGGCGATGGAGCAGTCAACAATTCCGACGCCATGGTAATTGCGGGAAACTGGCTACAAGAGGCCAGTTCGGCTGCCGCTGTGGCGGTGCCCGAGCCTACAACGGCCGTTCTTTTCGTATCGTTTCTACTGGCCTGGATCGCATCCTTGCGGTTGGGGCGAGAAATTCTCCAGCTATCATCTGGTAACTGATCCAAGATAATTGATCCATGGAAATGCACACTACAGGCGGGCGTCTAGCATCTAGACGCCGATTCCTGAAAACCTCGATCGCCTCGACGTTTGCCTCGACGCTTGCCCTGACAAGCGGTTGGGCGCATGCCGACAAAACCGACAGCACGACGAGCGAGTCTTTCTTTAAAACTCGTGGCGTAATACTGGTGCCAAAGGACATGCAAACTTGGGACTGGCCGCGTAAAGCCAAGCAGGCGGGCCTTTCCACCATTGGTACGCACATCACACCCAGTCAGGTGTCGCAGTTCGTCGCAACCGACGCCGGGCAGGCCTTTATGCAAGCTTGCCGCGAGTCGGGCCTGGAAATCGAACACGAGCTGCATGCGCTGGGCGACCTGCTGCCGCGCGAGTTGTTCAAAAAAGATGCAAAGATGTTCCGCATGAATAAAAAGGGCGAGCGGGTCGCCGACTGCAATTTATGCGTACACTCAAAGGCGGCTCTGGATATCATCTGTGAAAACGCCCTGCATTACGCCAAGATCCTGCGGCCCACCACGGGCCGCTATTTCTACTGGATTGACGACGGAAAACCCATGTGCTTTTGCCCAAAATGCCGCGGGCTTTCCGACAGCGATCAGGCCCTGCTGCTGGAAAACCACTTGCTGCGGGCATTGCGACGCCAAGACCCTCGCGCCCGCCTGGCCCACCTTACATATCTGAACACAATGCAGGCACCTACTCAGGTCAAGCCCGAGGCGGGTATCTTCATGGAATTCGCGCCGATCCATCGCCGCATGGACACGCCCTTGAGCCGTCGCGACGCGGTGGGGCAGAAAGGCCGCCTGCACGGCAAGATCCTCGACGACCTGGACGCCAACCTGGAAGTGTTCGGCAGCGAAGACGCCCAGGCGTTGGAGTACTGGCTCGATGCGTCGTTGTTTTCCGGTTGGAAAAGACAAAATCTCAAAAAAATTCCGTGGAACGGCCAGATGTTTCTAGACGACCTGCAAACATACGCCAAACGCGGCATACGGCACATCACCAGCTTTGCCGCCTGGATCGACGGCGACTATGTAAAACGCTTCGGTCCGCCGCCGCTGGACGAGTACGGGCAGGGTTTGTTAAAAATCAAACCTAAAGTCTAGTTCGACTTTTTCAACGGGCTGCTTGAGATTCAGCTTTTGTCTGGAAGCTTTGATCGCAGATACTCTTTTGCCTTCTCGAGTTGCGGATCGACGAAGTCACCGTTTTTCTGGGCTTTTTCGACTTCTTCTCTTGCGGGAAAAGCCACTTTGAAGCCTTCGTCGGGTCGCACGCCCCAGTCGTCATTTTCATCCTCGCCTTTGCGGCGGTTGATATCTTTTTCGCTGGGCCGCCAATAGGTGCCGGTGGTGAGTTTCAGCATCCCGTATTTCGATTCCAGTTCGATTAGTTCCTGGATTGTGCCTTTGCCGAAAGTTCTTTCGCCGACGATAACCGCGCGACGGTGGTCTTGCAAACAGGCGGCCAGGATTTCGCTGGCGCTGGCCGTGTATCCATTTACGAGCACTGCCACGGGGAAGTCGGGCAGGGTATCTTTGGCTGCGGCGTTGAAAACGCGATAGATATGATCGTGTCGGCGGCGGGTTGAAACTATCACGCCCTGGCTGACGAACATATCACAAACCTTAACGGCCTGTTCCAAAAAACCACCCGGATCGCCACGTAGATCTAGCACCAAGCCACGCACGCCGTCATCGACAAGCTGCCGCATGACCTCGCGCATCTCTTCGGCCGTATTGTCGGCAAAGGACCGAATTCGCACGTAGGCAATTTTATCCTCGCCTTCGAGGAAGAACTTCCAAGATCCGTCGTCGTTACGGTCGTGGCCGACCACGGTGTCAATTTGGATCACGGCGCGAACTATTTCGATTTCGACCGGGTCGTCCTGTCCCTTGTGCAAAACGGTGAGCACGACCGAGGTGCCTGTCTCGCCATGCATGAGTTTGACGGCGTCGGGCAAGGAGAGTCCCTCGGCGCTTTGGCCGTCGATCCGCATGATTCTATCGCCGGCCAGAATACCGGCCTCCGCGGCGGGGCTGCCCGGCAACGGCATAGCGACGGTCAACTGTTTCGTTTCCGGCGAAAGGGTAACTTCCATGCCCACGCCGCCGAACTCCTGGCTCAACTTTTCTTCGAAGGCCTGCAACTTTTCTGGCCGGATATAGGCCGAGTGTTTGTCGTCGAATTCCCTGTCCAGACTCCGCATCATGCCGTCCATCGCGCCCTCGAAGAGCACCTGCTGGTCTACCTCCTCGAGGTAGCGGCCGCGGACCTCACGCATGGCGTAGCTCAGAACGCTGCCAAAACGGTCGGCCTTCAGCGCGCAGGCCAGCGAGATTATTGTAACGGCGATGAGAATGGCAAGATTTCGACGAGGCATATATTCGTACGCTGCGTCCGTGACGCACCATGAGTGTGCATGAAATAAATATTAGCCGACGGGGTTAGCCGGCGGGGCTTGTCCCCGTGCATACCCTTCATCCTACCCGGCAACAGCATGATACCGCAAGGTGGGCCCCCCACTACAGTAGGATTGCCCCTGGGCCTAAGAAATGGCTCGGCGGCGACCGAAAACCACAAACAACCCGCCGGCAAGGCTCATCAGAAGCAGCAGTGCCGACGGTTCGGGCACTGTTGCGGTCGGCGGTTGCGACGCTTGCCAATTGGCGGCCAGAATTGTAGCGTCGATCACGTCGACTGCTCCGTCGCCGTTGAAATCGCCGTCAGTCCAGCCGGCCCCCTCTGTGGTTAGCCAATTCGAAGCCAGCAGCGCGGCATCGGCGTCGTCGACCGTGCCGTCGCAATTGGCGTCGCCGAACAAAATTGGCACGGTGCTGAGGCCGGTCCCGTCAGAAGAAAGCAGGATAAAGTAGTCGTCTCCAACGGCAACAAGTTCGCCCAGTTGCACGCCGGCTCCGATCTCGTCCAAATCGGCCGTGGCATACCAGATCAACCCGTCGACTTCGGCCGACTCGCCCAACGCCAACTTAAAAAGATCGATGGCCTGGGCGATATCATAGCCCAGCGTCTCGTCTTGGTCCAACTCATAGGCGGCCGCGACCATGGCCGCGGACAAGGGCCTGTCGAAAATGGCCACATCGCTAACCTGCCCGTCGTATAGCCACTGCGGCCCGGTGAGATCGACGTTTCGTCCGATGGCCATTTGGTTCAACGACTGAACCACGAAAAACGGCTCGGTGCCGGCTCCTTGTAGTTGGCCGTCGACAAAGATTTGCGAACTGTTGCCCTCGCCCACGGTGGCAACGACAAAGTGCCACAGCCCGTCGTTGACCTGGGTTTGCGACTCAATGTGCCCGTCCTCACCCTCGGGGTCGGAGCTTTCGTCGCGGAAGTCGAACCACATCGTAAAGGCGTCTTCCATCATCATCCGCAATTCGCTGCTATGATCGATGGAATCCGACGCCGACATCACCGCTTGGTTGATGGTCGAGGTAGTCTTCATCCACAAGGCTATGGTGCCGCGTTCGACATCCTGAAAACCGGCCACGTGGTCGCTCAGATCGACATAGTCGCCGCCCGAGAAATCCAGCACGGTTCCGCGCTGGGGATCGGCCGTCCAGGTCGGGTCGTTGCCATCGGCCCCCGTTATATCTCCCAGGCGTCCATCCCGCACGGCACCCGAACTGTCGGCCGCCGTCTGCCCTGAGCCATCATC
>CAZISU010000255.1:0-7431 GCA_964541935.1 uncultured Planctomycetaceae bacterium
GGTGCCGCCAAACTTTTGAACGATGATAGACATGTTTTTGTGTTTAATAATAAAGTAGGGTACGTGCTTGCTTGCACGCACCAATGGTGTGTTAGTGAGTTAAATACGGTGCGTTCGATTTCCGCAGCCGGCCCCTACATTTGATAATAAACCGAAAGTTGGTGCGTGCAAGCACACACTTTACTCTCCCAGAAAATAAGACATCATATGCCAGCCTTCGTCGAACGCCAAGTCGGAGGCATTGGCCGCTGGTTCGTCATAAGCCGATGCCCCGTCAGCACTTATGCCGGCCCCGGCAACCGCCAGCGGAACCGCGCCGTGGGCGTGTGTCTTTGTCCGCAGCGGCGTGTGGTGGTCGGGCGTGATGAGGATGCGATAATCGCCCTGAGTGTCCAGTTCGCCGCCAGGAAGAAGTGCTGCGTGTAAGGGTGCTACTACATGGCGGTCGATTTCCTCGAGGGCCTTGACCTTAGCCTGCGTGTCGCCTTCGTGCGAGGCCTCGTCGGGCGCCTCGACATGTACGAAGACGATGTCTGTATCGGCGTCCTTCAGTGCCTCGATGGCATAGCGGCCCTTGGCGGCGTAGTCGGTATCGGTATAGCCGGTAGCGCCGGGCACCTCGATGCGTCGCCAGCCGATCAAGTCGGCCAGCCCGCGGAGCAAATCGACGGCGGTTATCATCGCGCCACGCTTGCCGTGGAGTTTCTCGAAACCTTCCAGCACGGGCCGGCTACCCTGTCCCCAAAGCCAGGCCGTCGTGGCCGGCAATTGTCCGCGCTCGATGCGGGCCGCATTGAGCGGATGTTTTGCCAGCACGGCCGCGCTGCGCGCCATCAAATCGTTGAGGAAATCACTGCCCGGCCCGCGTGGGTAGGCGTCCTGCACGGATTTGCCGGTCAAATCGTGTGGCGGTGTGGTACGCGTGTCACGCGTAAAAGGGACAGGTTGGTCTCCGCCGCGACAAACCAACAGATTACGATAGCTCACACCGGCGCAGAACTCGATGCCGAGCGCGTTTGGATCGGCCGAGCCCAACTCGTCGTTCAACGAACGGACCAGTTCGGCGGCTTCTGCGCTCGATATGTGTCCGGCGGTGAAATCTCGCATGACCTGATTTTCGACGGTAACCAGATTGCAACGAACGGCCCCATCATTGGCTCCTAGCTCAATTCCCTGTGCGGCGGCTTCCAGTGGCGCGCGGCCGGAATAGTGGACCGACGGGTCGTAGCCCAACAGAGCAAGATTGGCCACATCCGAACCGGGCGGCAATAACTCGGGCACAAACGCGGCCCGACCGACGCGACCTTGTGCGGCAACAGCATCCATGGCCGGCAGCGAGGCAGCCTCTAGCGGTGTTTTTCCGGAAAGTGAATCTTGAGCTTCGTCGGCACAACCATCGGGTACAATAATTGCAAACTTCATGCAGTCCTCTTGACTACTAATAATAAATCGGGATTATTCGCGAATTCGCAGCCGCACGCTTTGGGGACGCACGCAGCCGAGCTTGTCGATTTCCGCGACCGCTTGAGATATGGCGCCCTCGGGAGCCGTATGGGTCATGATTACCATGGGTACAATATTGGCGCCACCGGCATTGTCTTCGACGCCCTGGTGCTGAATCAGCGAGGCGATGGACACGTCGTGGCGGCCAAGAACGCCGGCAATCTCGCACATCACACCGCTACGATCTTCGACGTTGAACCGCAGGTAGTAACGGCCGGGGATGTTGTTGGGATCGCGTGCGGAGACGGGCGCCGCGCAGCGGTCGGACCACAGGTCGAGCGTCTTGAATGTCAGTGCGGTACGGCCGATGAGGGTGTCGAGCAAATCGGCCACAACGGCCGATGCGGTCGGATCTTGTCCGGCGCCAAGGCCGTAAAAGAAGACGTCGCCAACGGCGTCGCCAACCACTCGAACGGCGTTGTAAGCGTTGCGAACATCAGCCATGGGCGTGCCCTGATTGACCAGCGTGGGCGAAACGTGAAGCTCGAGCCCTTCGGGCACGAGTTCGGCAACGGCCAATAGCTTGATGGCGTAGCCCAACTCGGCGGCAAAACGCAGGTCGGCCACCTCGACGGTGTCGATCCCGATGCGTGGAATGTCGCGCCAATTCACCCTGGCCCCAAAGGCCAAATGGGCGAGGATCGTGAGCTTTTGCGCGGCGTCCGTGCCATCGACGTCCATGCTGGGGTCGGCCTCGGCAAAACCCAGCCGCTGGGCTTCGGCGACGGCCTCGGCGTATGGGGTGCCGTTTTGCTCCATTTGGGTGAGAATGAAGTTGCTCGTGCCGTTAAGGATCGCGTGTAACGATTGGATCTGATTGGCCGCCAGACTCTGACCAATACCGGCGATGATGGGAACGCCACCGGCCACGGCGGCCTCGAAGGCAATCGAACAGCCGTTTTTGCGAGCCGTGTCGAATAGCTCGGGACCGTGTTGGGCCAAAAGGGCCTTGTTGGCGGTGACCACACTCTTGCCGTTTTCGAGCAACTTGAGCATGATCGACCGCGCCGGCTCCAAACCGCCGATCAACTGTACCACGGTGCCGATTTCCGGGTCGGATAGGATTTCGGAAAGATCGTCGCTGAGCATCCCGGGGGGAATCTTTAGATCACGATCACTCGTAAGATCTTTGTCAACAATCTTCACCAACTCGACCGGCATTGCAGCTCGGCCGGCCATGCGATCGCGTTGTTCGAGCAACAATCGGGCAACGCCCGTGCCAATCGTTCCAAGCCCGATGAGGGCAACCTTTTGTGTTTCTGCTTTCAATGTGAGCCTCATTGTATAGAGGTTAACCGACATATGGACTTAGTTTCATAAGGCTACCACAAAATAGCGCAACGGCAAGCCCATCGATGGCTTGCGGATATGCAATTCAACTACCGACGATTGCCGTGCGTGCGTAGCCTATATGCTAATACGACTGTTTGACTCTATAAGTGACACGATTATAGCGATCGGGTTCGCCTACCCCCACCTGTGCAGGGGTAGAGCGAACTGATTGAAGAATTGGTGACTCGGATGCTTGATTATTCAGCGGGTAAGAGTTTCACCCCTCTTAGGTTCATAAGTCCCAGGCCAGCGAGATTCTTGGGCTTAACTTCAACCTTCACCAGCCCACCCTTTGGGAGGTGCACTGTTCCGAGTCGGTCTGCCCTGAGTTTCGACCAACTGCCAGTCGGAACTACTTTCGACGCAAGCTCTTCGCCACCGACCGAGACGATAAAGTCGCTCCCAGCAGAGTCCGTGGCGCAGGCATAGGTTATTTCGACGATATACTTCGCTCCCTTTTGGGTGGCAATTTCCCAAGACACCCAGTTCGAGGTTTTCGTCCAATATCCAAGGCTGTCTCTAGCCGGCTCGTATTGCAACGGGCCCTCACCTTCGATGTTTGCCTGCTTAGAACGAAGAATGATCGAACCATCGGCGGTCGCCATGAAGGGAACCTTCACAATCTTCGCTTCACCCACAATATCGAGTACCACGACCGTATCGACAGCATCGCTTGGCTTGGGCGGCACGTCGACTGTAACAATTCCGTCGCGGATTTCGACCGCCAGGGGTGTTTGCGACTTGTCGGCCAAAAGATAGGCCTTGCTGACTTTATTGGAAAGTCCTGGCACTTCCAATTTGCCGTTCTTCGGCCAGTCGAAGACGTGCAAGTATAGTTTGCCCGGCTTCTGCGTGGCCCGGCCCCAGGCCAAGTTTTCAAAGGGATTGGCAGTCGTCCCATATATACTCTCGGAATTGACGTCCATCCAGCGGCCGATTTCTTCGAGCCGCTGGACGCTTTCGGGCGGGATAATGCCATCAGACGTGGGGCCGACGTTCAACAGAAAGTTGCCGCCCTTGCTGACCGTGTCGACTAATTTGCGAATCAGATCGGCGGTCGATTTCCAATTGAGGTCGTGCTTTTTGAAGCCCCAGGTGTCGTTCATCGTCATGCAGGTTTCCCAGTTGAAACCGGGCATGCCCGTGGCGGGGATTTCCTGTTCGGGAGTGCCGAAATCGCCGGCAAACTCGCGGGTGTCGTCCACATTCTTGCGTTTTTGGGCACGCGTTATCTGACGACCGCGGCCGATTCGATCATTGACGATTAAACCCGGCTGAATTTCACGCAGGAACGCTTCGAGATTGCGCCCATATTCCTCTGTCCACTGCGGTATCCACTCGCCATCGAACCAGAGCACGCCGATACGGCCATAATTGCTCAACAGTTCTCGCAACTGGCCGCGCATGAATTTTCGGTAGCTGGTGAAATCTTGGCCCTGTGCCTCGTGGTGATGCCAATCCAGAATCGAATGATACCAGCAGATCTGCAGCCCCTCTTGGCGACAGGCGTCTGCCAGCGGTTTGAGCAAATCGCGCCCGTGCGGGGTGTCCATTACGTCGTAGTCGGTCAACTTGCTGTCGAAGAGACAAAAGCCTTCGTGATGCTTGCTGGTTATGACAATGTATTTGGCCCCGGCTCGCTTTGCCAGCGATGCCCACTTCTTGGCGGCGTACTCGGTCGGGTTGAAGCGAGCCTGAAACTTTGCGTATTCCCCCTCCGGAATTTTGCCATTTTTTTGGATGTAAGAACCAATTCCAGATATGTTTTTCCCGTTCCATTCGCCGGCAGGAATTGAATACAACCCCCAGTGTATGAACATGCCGAACTTAGCGTCGCGCCACCACTTCATGCGTGCGTCGGTTTGCTGCTCGGTCTCGTCGGGCAAAGCCGCCGTGGCCGGACGGGCAAAACTTACGCTTAGCACAACGATGGAAAACCCGACCAATAGGGCCGCGCGTAAGGAAAGACTTCGTTTTGTGAGTGACATCTTGTGAATTCTCCTTGCAGGCCGGCCAAGCAGTACGGAAATAGTTCGGTGGGTGGATCGTTGGGCCAGCCTGTTATGTATTATATATACTACTGTCGGCGTGCGAAAGCGGGAACTGGCCGGATTGCACATGAGGTGGTACTAAGCCACACCGGAGATGGGGTGCTATTTGAGCCTGGGTATACTAACCCGAAGCGTAAGCGAGAGACAATCGCCATTCATCCTTGCTTGCGCTTCGGGTTAGTATGTTATGAAGCGTATTATCAATTAGAGAAACTTCTGATAAGCCGCAACCGCCGCCGTATCGCAACGTTCGTTTTCGGGGTGGCCAGTGTGGCCGCGGACGTGGGTGAAGGTGACTTTGTGATTGGCAAGCAGTTCGTCTAGCGTTTTCCAGAGGTCGACATTTTTTACTTCGCCCCAGCCGCTCTTAACGCGACGACGCCAGCCGTTGGCCTTCCACTTGGGCATCCATTCGGAAAAGCCTTTGCCAACGTACACGCTGTCGGTGAAGACCTCGACTTGCGATTCTCGCGTGAGCGATTCGAGGCCGCGAATGACGGCAATCAGTTCCATGCGGTTGTTAGTGGTTTCGCGTTCGGCGCCCGAGCATTCGAGTTCCTTGCCACTGGACGGGTGTTGCATGACGAATGCCCAACCTCCCGGGCCGGGATTGCCGCTGCATCCTCCGTCCGTGAATAGCAAAACTTCGGATTTGCCGTTATCATTCTTACCGCTGGGCTTAGATTCCATTTGCGCCTTTTCTGTTTCCGTCTCTGATTATACGTTTGTGAATTGTTCGAATTGTTCATCGATGGGCGAGTCGAGCCGTGGCTGCTCATCCAGCACCATGGGCAGGCGAACGGTGAACGTGCTGCCCTTGCCCAGTTGGCTTTCGGCCGAAATTTCACCGCCCAAGAGACGGCAGATTTCCTTGACGATCGACAGGCCCAGGCCGGTGCCGGTGTACTCGCGGGTCATGGCATCATCTTCGGCCGGCGAACTGCTGGCCTGGCGGAACTTCTGGAAGATTGTTTCCATGTACTCTTCGGCGATGCCCACACCCGTATCGGAAACTTGCAACACAAGCTGTTCGGCTGAAACGCGACGCGCGGATATTCTGATACGACCGCCCTCGGGCGTAAATTTGATGGCGTTGGAAAGCAGATTGCTGAGCACCTGTTGCAACCGAGCCTGATCCTGGTGAATTTCGGGCAGGCCGGGCTCTATCTCGATTTCCAGATTGATGTTCTTCTTTTCGGTCAACGGGCGGGCCATGTCGCACTGCGCGCCGATGATCTGTGCGATGGAAAAATCGCTGAGTTTGACGTCGGTTTTGCCGCTTTCGAGCTTGGCCAGATCGAGGATATTGTTGATCATGTCCAGCAGCGTGCGGCCCGAGTTCTGGATGTTTTCGACGTAGCGTTTCTGCTTGTCGTCGAGTGATTCGATGGAGCCCAAGACGTCGCTGAAGCCGAGTATGCTGTTAAGCGGCGTACGCAACTCGTGGCTCATGGTGGCCAAAAAATCACTTTTGAGTCGGTTCATTTCGTAGAGTTGCATATTTGCCTGGGCCAGCTCGTCGACCTTGGCGTCGAGGTCGGAGTTGACGTGCCGCAAGCCTTCCTGGGCCGTGACCATATGACGCAACATGCGGTTAAAGGCAACCGCTAGGGCTTCGAACTCGTCGCCCGTGTGGATCTTGGCGCGGAGGCCGATATTGCCGTGGCTAATGGCGTCGCTCACATCGCGAAGGTGGGCCAGTGGCTTGACGATCACATAGCGCACGATCACATAGGCCGCCACCATGGCCAAGAATACGGTGATGATGGCCGTGGCTATGAGGACGGCTCGGTTTTTGTCAATCGCCTTTTGCATGGGGCCGTTGGGAACCGTGATTTTTATCACGGCCAACAAATCGCCGGGCTGTTTAGCGGCCGACTTGCCGAAACTTGGTTTCATGCCGGTAGGCGAGGCATTCATGAGATTAGTCGGAGGCGGCATGTGACAAGCGATAATGCAGTTAGGTTTTGCCCGCACCGCTTGGTAGTACTGGTACTTTCCGGGCTTTGGGTTCGGATGTTCCGCAAACTCCGGCTTGTTTTGATCGGCCTGCTCCGCAGAGGCAGTCATATCAGGCTCGGTCTGTTCTAAAGGCTTGCTAAACTTTTTCAACAAATCTTCTTCGAACTCATCCGCGGGACGGTTTTCATTAGAAACAGCAATACCGTCCGATTCAGGTATCAGCACCTGAGTTTCGTACTGTGGCTTGGTGAGAAGTTCCGCCATTCCTTTATAGTAAACATCGGTGCTGGCATTTTTAACGGTGGAATCGGGGTTATTGAGAAGCTTGTCCCATTTTTCCATGTGTATGGTCAGTTTAGCATGTTCGACAAGCAGACTTCCCGTGATGCTATTCTGGCTATCCACCAATTCCTCGGTCTGGCGGCCATACCACCAGAAGCTAGTTGTTATCAAAACCAATAGACATGCACCGAATAGGAATCGGCACTTCCGCTCAAGGCTGGTCTCGCCGAGAACTCGTTTTAGGGAACGATAAGACATGAACTACAGAACTAACTCGAAAGGGATGAAAAGGTAACCATTA
>CAZISU010000256.1:0-7412 GCA_964541935.1 uncultured Planctomycetaceae bacterium
CTGGCTGGCTGAGGTTTGATCAAGACGAACTATCCAAGTTGTTTGGCATAGCCGTAGAAAAAGAAATACAGAGGAAAAGGGTGTGTATTCTCGGCAGGGTCAGTTCAGACAAACAATCGGATTATCTTAAATCCCAGTTGGTTAGACTAAAAAAACATGTCAAGGAAAACTATGGGGAATCTGACCCGTTAGTGTTTAGTGAAGTTTGTAGTGCGTTTGGTAATAGAAAAGCCCTATATGCCTGTATAGACGCAATGTTAGATGGCAAAGTAGACGTTTTAGTAGTGGAATATCGCGACCGCCTTTCTAGATTAAGTTCGATGACAAATTTAGTCCGTCATATAGCCAAGAGAATGGGCGTAGAAATTTGTTATGTTGAGCAAAAAGACGAAGACCCTAATAGTCTCCAAAGTAATCTAGAGGAAGTGCTTGAGCACATTATGCATCTGAACGCCAGAACTAATGGACTTAAGGCGGGGTCACGTTCACGCATTGACATCAGTACTGCCTGTATGAAGAGAGCATGGGAATTAAAGTCAGAAGGAAATTCAGAACGTGGAATAGTGAAAATTTTAGCCGATGAGGGATATAAAAATCCCAAGACCAATAAAATATATGAACGGGCTACCATCGGCAGGAAATTACGCAACCATTGGCCTGTATTAGTTAAGATGTACGGTGGGAAAACTAACACCACATCATTTGCACGGTTCGCCGAAAAACACATCAGCAAAGTCACGCAAAAACCCCACACCAAACGCACTACAAAAACCAGCCGCAAAAGAATTGTAGAAGTTTATCATCAGTGGTGTGATACAAACAGCGAATTGCCAGTATCTAACGGGTATATCACTATTTCTATTGACAAGATATTCGCACCCAAAAAAATCGTCCAAGCAGACAAATCAGTGGTATATGAGAATTTGTCATTGTTAGTTAGTCGTTCACGCTAATTCAGGGAGAAAATCAGGGAGTAATTCAGAGAGAAAATCAGGGAAAATAACATTAGGTGGACTAGGGGGTGGACTAGCTAACCATCCCACATTCCACGAATAGCACTACTGATAAAACGCCTAATCGCATTGCAATACAATTGGTAAGCCCCCCCTTGGTTATTCTCTATGATGACCTTGGGGGTTTTTTAATGGGTTTTATAGGTGAATAAGGGTAATTAGTAATTAACAATAGGACAATTTCCCCTGTATTAAATCGTAAGAACAAACACCCCTATGTTTACTCATTAGACTAGGGCTATCGCCCAAACTCAGAGAAAATAGACAAGAGGGGCTTTTTTTGACTTTTTTTAAGATCGCAAATCCCCGATTATATTATTCTATCGTGGTATACCAGCAAAACGCCCTTGTTTTCTCTCTGAATTAACCTGAATTAAAAATAGTATAATTAAAACTCACTAATCCACAAATTATTACCAATCGGGTGGTAGCTTTCACCAAAACACATATTATACTTTGGATGTGCGGCAAACAATACTACTTTCAACCCTTTTACAGAGGTATAAAAATGTCAGAACAAGAAAATACCACCACCCCACTAACAGAAGAGCAAATTGACGCAAGGGAAGCCCGATTTTTAGAAGTGTGGCTTACAAAAGAGACGTTAAATGAAATAGTTGAGGAATTAAAAGAGGTTTTCAAGCTAAATAACAATGGGAACACAAGAAAGAGTGTTCGTTCTGCCATAGAGTCCAAGTATAAAGCTTATAATAAAGAAGGCTACGGACTACCCGAACGTAAGTGGGTAGGTGGCAATGCTGGTAAAAAAGCGACTATCCTAGATAAAGACACAGTCAAAGCCATATATCAGAAACTTGGCGTTAAACAAGCCGATATTAAGAAGAACCAAGAGGCATGGACAAAATCCGAGGAAGAGAGAATTCAGAAGATAGCCGAGAGGGAAGCCGCCAAGGAAGCCGCCAAGGAAGCCGAAAAGGAAACAAAACAAGAGGTAGAACCAGCAACAACCAAAGCTGATGACGATTTGGACTTTTAGGCCGCCAAAACGCCCCTATCCTCTTCCCTGAGTTAGTCTGAATTATAAAACGTCTAATCATACGCCCATAAAACGAAGCCTTTAGAAGCGAATATAGCCCCGTCTGAGTCCTGATGATTCGGATGGGGTTTTTTGGCGGATACTGGGGTTTTTTGTGGGTCTGGGGGACGGGCTCCATGCAATGGTGGTTGGCAGAATGGGCGAATTTATGAGACCAGTTCTGACAACCAATACTGGGGTCTGGCTCAGTAGCCGAAAATCACCCAAATGCTAGAATACTAGGGGCAAGAGGGTCTGTTATCACGTTTTATCACGTCTGAACGGTCAGCTTCGCCCTCCCGAGATCCTTTTTCAATGAGCTACGAGCGGCAGGGCCTGTTTCCGTTAGGCCACAAGGTGGGGGGTAGCCGTCAAAAGTGTTGATAATTAGTTTTGTTTTGTTACACTAAACGAGTTGTCAGACGCAAGTCAGACTAGCCGGGCTTACAAACAAGGTGCTTTAACCACAACTAAGAGGGTATTGCTGATGTGTCAGAAAATTCAAATGAAATGTTTGGCGGCCATTTTGATGCTGGCCTTGTCCGCGACGACACAAGCCGAAACCCCCGTTGTCGAGTGGACCCGCCAACTGGGCACGTCCAGCAACGACTACGGTCATGGCGTGTCGGTCGATGGCAGCGGCAACGCCTATGTCACCGGGTGGACCTACGGTGGGCTCGACGGCAGCACCAACGCGGGCAGAATCGACATATTTCTGACCAAGTACGACACGGCTGGCATCAAGCTGTGGACGAGGCAATGGGGCTCGGTCGGTCACGACATTGGCCATGGCGTGTCTGTCGATGGCAGCGGCAACGCCTATGTCACCGGGTACACTACAGGCGGCCTCGACGGCAACACCAGCGAGGGCGACTGGGACATATTTCTAACCAAGTACAACACGGCCGGGACCAAGCTGTGGACACGGCAACTGGGCACGCGCAGCAACGAATACGGCTATGACGTATCGGTCGATGGCAGCGGCAATGCCTATGTAACCGGATACACCGAAGACGGCCTCGATGGCAACACCCATTCGGGCGCTTCAGATATATTTCTGGCCAAGTACGACACGGACGGCACCAAGCTGTGGACGCAGCAACTGGGCACGGCCAGACGCGACCATGCTCGGAATGTATCGGTAGATGGTAGCGGCAACGCCTATCTCACCGGGGGCACCACAGGCGGCCTCGACGGCAATACCAGCGAGGGCGACTGGGACATATTCCTAACCAAGTACAACACGGTCGGCACCAAGCTGTGGACGCGGCAACTGGGCTCCGACGAATCGGACTCGGGCTATGGCGTGTCGGTTGATGGCAGCGGCAACGTCTATGTAACCGGATACACCGAAGGTGCCCTCGACGGCAACACCAGTGCGGGCTCCTACGACATGTTCCTGATCAAGTACAACTCGGACGGCGCCAAGTTGTGGACACAACAACTGGGCACGGCCAGCGATGATGGCGGCTCTGACGTGTCGATCGATGGCAACGACAACGTCTATGTCGCCGGAAGAACTGAAGGCTGCCTCGATGGCAACTCCAGCGAGGGCGACTGCGACATATTCCTGACCAAGTACGACAGGAACGGCACCAAGCTGTGGACGAAACAACTGGGCTCCGACGAATGGGACTCGGGACTGGAAGTGTCGGTCGATGGCCGTGGCAATGCCTATATCACCGGCCTCACCTACGGCAGCCTCGGCGATAATACCAACGCGGGGGGTGAGGACATGTTTCTAGTCAAGATATCCACCATCCCCGAGCCCGGTAGCATCGCCATGCTAGCCGTGATCGCCTTGACGACATTGCTGTACCGCAAGCGTAAGCAAGTTTAACCTTTGCCCTTTTACTTCAACTGCTTGAGTTCGTTTGTAGTATCGCCTTTAGGCGGAATATGGGGCATCTCGGCTCGTCCTGGCAAGGCGTTTTCCGCCTAAAGGCGGTACTACAAACGACGATTTGCGTTTTCATCTTATCAAATTGACGTCGTGACGGTAAAATTGCTGTCTGAGGAACACGGATTTTCACTAATTGCCGCTAATCTTGTCTCTCACATCGAAAACAATTAGTGTCAATTAGCGAAAATCAGTGTTCCAGTACTGTTTAATTTCTCAGCGGAAGGAACCGCTCGTTGAAAATCGCTCTTGTTCACGACTGGCTGACCGGAATGCGCGGGGGCGAAAAATGCCTCGAGGTGCTTTGCCGACGCTTCCCCGACGCGCGGCTCTATACGCTCTTGCACGACCAAGGTAGCACGTCGCCGGCCATCGAGCGGATGCGGATTACGACCAGCTTTTTGCAGCGTGTGCCGGGCGTGAAGCGTCACTATCGCTACCTGCTGCCGCTCATGCCCACGGCCATCGGCAGTTTTCAGATTCCCGCCGACGTCGACCTGGTGGTCAGTTTCAGCCATGCCGTGGCCAAAAGCATCCAACCGCCGCCGGGCGTGCCGCATGTTTGCTACTGTTTTACACCCATGCGCTACGCCTGGCACCGGCGGGCCGACTATTTTCGCGTTTCTGCCGCACACAAGAAACCAATCGCCGCCGCGCGGAATCTGGTGCTCGATTGGATGCGTCAGTGGGATCAGTCGACGTCCGATCGGGTCACGCATTTCATCGCCATCAGCCGCACTATCGCCGAGCGTATCCGCGAGTGTTACGGACGCGAGAGCCACATCATCTACCCGCCGGTGGATACCGATTTCTACACGCCGGCCGACGTGCCACGAGAAGACTTCTATCTATACGTCGGTGCCTTGGCTCCATACAAACGCGTGGATCTGGCCGTCGAGGCCGCCAACCGCTTGGGCAAGCAACTGATCGTAATCGGCTCGGGTACCGACCGGCAGAAGCTCGCGCGGATGGCAGGCCCCACGGTCACGCTGAAGGGTTGGACCAGCGACGAAGATATCCGCGACCACATGCGTCGCGCCCGCGGGCTGATCTTTGCTGCCAACGAAGACTTCGGCATCGTTCCCCTCGAAGCACAAGCCTGCGGCACGCCGGTTATCGCGTTGGGGCAAGGCGGCGCTACGGAGACTGTCATCGGAACCGAATCAAATCAAGCCGGCGTAACGGGTTTCTTTTTCAATGAGCAAACGCCCGAGTCGCTTGTGGACGCGATTAACGGCTTCGAAGCTCAGCCGCAGCGTTTCGATCCCGCTCTGGCCCGGCGCCAGGCCGAACGATTCGCACTGCATCGATTCGAACGCGAGTTGCTAGGCTATATAGAAGAGGTGGCTCGAAGGGCAAATGTTAGCGGCGGGGCTTGTCCCCACGCTGTATAGTTGCCCAGCCGCTTGCAATCGCCCGCCCGCTTTCGTAGATTGACGGATAAGAAACGAAGCTAAGCGTTTCGATTACCACACTCCTGCAATCCCGCACCCGCCGAGGTTATCAATGATTGGCCACCGCATCTGTTTGTCTTCTATTGTGTCATTTTTGCTCGTTTGCATCTTGGGCTCTTTCGCTGTGGGAGCCCCCGACAAGGTAAAAAAGACTCCCCGCAACGTGGTGCTTTATGTGGTTGACGACCAGGGCAGTACCGACGCCGGATGCTACGGCAACCCGCTGATTAAGACACCCGGTCTGGACCGCTTGGCCGAGGAAGGCACGCGATTCACGCGTGCGTTTTGCACTTCGTCTAGTTGCAGCGCCAGTCGCTCGGTGATTTTGACCGGGCTGGTGAACCACACCAACGGCCAGTACGGGCACCAGCACGGCTACAACCATTTCTCTAGCTTTGCAAAGATCAAAAGCCTGCCGGTTTTACTGGAAAGGGCCGGGTATCGCACGGCTTCGTTCGGCAAGTATCATGTGTCGCCGCGTGAAGTGTATCGTTTTGGCGAATACCACAAAACGGCCGAGCCGGCAGTGATGGCTCAGCGGGCGAAAAAGTTTATCGAGGCCGATCCCTCGCAGCCGTTCTTCCTGTATTTCTGCACGACCGAACCGCATCGGCCGTTTAAGCGGGGCGGTTCCGACGAGTTCGATCCGGCCCATATGATCGTTCCGCCCTATCTGCCCGACACGCCCGAGTGCCGCCAGGAACTGGCTAATTACTATGGCTCTGTGCAACGTGCCGACAAAGGATTGGTGCGATTGATGGATATCCTCAAGCGCAGCGGTCGCTGGGACGACACACTGGTGATCTACATTTCGGATAACGGCATCGCCTTCCCCGGCGCCAAGACCACGCTCTACGAGCCGGGCATGAAGTTGCCGTGCGTGGTACGCAATCCTTTTGCCAAGAAACAAGGTTTGGTGACAGACGCAATGGTGACCTGGGCCGACATCACGCCCACGATCCTGGATTTTGCCGGAGCGTTGCCTAAGAAGCAACATTTCCACGGCCGCTCGTTCCTTTCAGTCCTGGAACAGGAGCAGCCGGCCGGTTGGGACGAAATCTATGCCTCGCACACGTTTCACGAGATCACGATGTACTATCCCATGCGAGTGGTTCGCACCGAGCGATACAAGTACATCTTGAACCTGGCCCATCAGTTGCCATACCCTTTCGCTTCGGATCTTCATGCTTCGAGCACCTGGCAGGGCGTTTTGCGACGCGGCGACAAGCTATACGGGAAACGCACGGTCGAGGCCTATCTGCACCGTCCGCGGCACGAGCTATACGATTTGCAATCCGACCCCCACGAGGTCAAGAATCTGGCCCAAGATCCGGCCCATGCGGCCGTTTTGTCCGAGTTGCAAGGCAAACTCAAAGCCTGGCAGAAGAAGACGAAGGACCCCTGGATGGTTAAATATCAATATGAATAATGCTGCCATCGTGGTTTATCGCTAAGAGCATCTTCTTTACACCTCTTGGCGATCTTGTAAGAATGTTGTACAATCAACTTGTTTTCACGAGTGAATATTCAAGATCGCCATAAAAACATGCCCCCAGATACTCAATCACGCGTCTCCGAGCAGCCTAAGCATCGGCAGATCTATGAACATCTGGAGCAGGCTATTACCGCGGGCGAGTACAAGCTCGGTGACCGCATACCCAGCGAAACGGCACTAGTTAAGCAGTTTGACATCTCGCGACCCACGGCCGCGCGAGCCCTGCGCGACCTGGAAATCGCCAACTTGGTGCAAAGGCGTCACGGCTCGGGAACGTATGTGACCTACTCGCCCCAGACTAAAGCCGGCGTTCTGGGGTTACTAATCCCGGGGCTGGGGCAAGGGGAAATCTTCGAGCCCATCTGCAACCGCATCGCCCAATCCGTTCAGGCTCATAATTATTCACTTTTATGGGGCGATTCTTCCGCCGAGAATCACGCTCTCGACCCCGCCAGATCCAAGGCCCTGTGTCGCCATTATATCGATAATCGAGTGGCCGGGGTCTTCTTCCAAC
>CAZISU010000257.1:0-7411 GCA_964541935.1 uncultured Planctomycetaceae bacterium
CCCGGGGCTGGGCGCGCCACCTGGTGGCTGCCGATCAGCCTGACGTGGTGCTGGTCTATAATTTCGGTTCGACCTCGGGCTTGGAAAAGCTGCTGGTCGAACTGCGCAGCCGGACGACCGCCGACATTCTCGTCGGCACCTTGCACTGGTGTCGAGGGCATCAACCGGTCTGGCCAGATCCAGAAGCCGTAACCCGGCATCTCGACCCACCCGCTGTGCGTGAGCTATGCGCGCGATATCAAGTTGAACTGGTCGAAAGTCGCCGCGAGATCACCCGCTACATGGTCGACAACAGCCTGGAGATTTCCGACCTGCTGGTCGATGCGGTTCATCAGAGTCCGTACGCCGCACACATCATCAACGCCAATATCGCGCGACACTTTCATCGCTCTGATGCAGCAGTAGACCATTTGTTACCTCGAGAACGGCGCATAGCTGTGAACGCGGAACAAGTAGCCAAAGCAGGCATATGGGGTTCCACTGAGAGAGGTGCAGCCACCCACGCGACAGGGCCAGCCAGCCTCGAAATCGAGTTCACTGGCACAGGCGTAGACTTGATCGGCTGGCGGGAACCTGGCGCTGGCGTGGCGCGGGTATGGATCGACGGCAAACCGGCCAACATGGCCAAGGCTTTCTGGGCCACTTATATCCAGCCGGCCGCTGATAACTACATCGATCTCCACTCGACCGAGGTCGACTTTCGCCGACACATTTCCGATCGCTGCCCACATGGCATTTCTCTCGGTCAAAATCTGAGGCCACAGACCTGGACCATCGACATGACAAGCGACGCGGGAGATTATTTGGTGACTGGTTCGCTGACCGGTGCCGATGGAAAAGGCAACGCCTTTCGACCATTCACCAGTTCCAGCGGGCAGATCATCGTCGATCCAGAACTGTGGCGCTTAGCAAAGACGAATCGAAGCGGTGACAAGTTTACTTTTGAAGTGATCCATAACGTGCTGCCACAAATCGACTTTGCCGGTCGGGAACAAAAGATCCGCTTTCGTCTCGTTCACAATCTTCCCAATGGCAAGCACACGCTGAAGATCGAAGTCGAGCCAGGCAAAAAAGTTAGCATCGAAGCCTTTGATATATTCAGGCCGCCACTGAAAACGCCCTAAGGGGACATTGCACATTATGGGAAGAGCAGAATGGCGCCTTTGTTCTTCCAGGGGCCGGAGCAACCTCCGACACCTCAGGCTGGAGAGTACACTTAGGCTTGCTGACGGAAGGGACAATAAACCTATGCCCCGAGACATCACCATGTAACAGCTTCGAATTGTTAATCTCTGCTATATGCAGTTGTGTTAGATCGGAGTCAAAAGTTATCCGGCGGCGGCCGAACGCCCATCGAGTCCAATTCTGTTCGCGAAATTCGTTAAATACTGGACTGCAAGACAAACGACCCATAAAACGGACTCCGTATGTGTGCGTGGAAGCCAACCGTATTCGCGGATTCATCGCGAACCGGAAAATCTGGTCAGAACGTCTCCTGAAGTGTCAGATCAAACCAACGTTTTTTCGGCACTGTTGTGTCGGTTGGTGTTTGCAGACACGAAGTGCATGCCGTGTTGTCGGCCGTTGCTCCGCGCAGAAACCAAAATGGCGTTCTCGATAGACTGAAAATAACTAATTAACAACACATTCATCATCCAAATATTGAGTTTCTACAAAGATTCAGAATCACTCTCTCGAGATTCACTTTCATCAAAATACTCACTGATCGCCTTACGAAGTAATGAACCTTTTCGTTCGACTTTTCTCAGGCTACAGGCTAAGTCTTGTGAGATTTCTTGATTGGTCATCCCAGATAACTTCATTGAAGCAATGGTTTGTGTTTCCAAATCAAACTTCTGTAAAATCGATTGCAAGTCGAGATCAAGCTGATAGTCAAATTCTTCGAATATCAGATTCTGAAAATCAGAGTCCGATTTAGTGTGATCTAAATCAGCCGCAGACAATACCTTTCCCGCGCCTCGTTTTTGGGCATAAATTCTTCTCCAGGACTTCGCCAGTTTACGCCGAGTAATCGTGATCAGATACGGCCATAATTCGTCATCGTCATCAATTGACGGCTGAGTATCACTGCCTAACTTCTTCCAAAAACTAATAAATGCACTTTGTAAAATATCGCTGGAGTCAGAGTGCGTTTGAAGTTTGGGAGACAGTTGTTTGTTCACATAGTTTCTCAATCTCACCTGATATCTTGCTCTAATTTCGAGAAATACTTGGCTCGAAGAGTTCTCTGCCTCTTGCAGAATCGAATCGGCAAGTACTGAAATCGTCTCAGTTGGATCGGGTTTTGAGGAAGAATTCATAAATTTCAAAAAATAGTGAAAAACGATGGCGGTGGTTTAAAAGCGTTGCCCATTAACAAATTAAAGGGTGACAGTAACTCAAAACGATACAGTTAATATATGGGAAACTAAAATGAGATTCAATGACGAGCGAACGACAAGTGTTTTACAAGGTAAGTGGTTAATGGGCTATGTAGCATCGCTGCTAATTTTTCTGGTTGGTTGTTCTTCAGCCCCCTCGGAAAATGATCTGCTTGAGGCATTAGAGGATGCAACCCCCCATAAACTATTATGCTCCAGTCGCATCGTTGAGATCACTGAAATCAAGTCGCTGAAAGAAGATCAGAAGTGGAAAATCAAATTTGACAGTCGTGACAAGCCTGCCGAATCATGGCTCATACAATTAGATGTTCCCGCTCAGCCAAAAAAGAATTCACCGGAGAAAGAAAAATTCCAAGCTGCCGTAGAGCGATTCCAACAGCTACGGTCTCCCGAAAAAGGTGCCATTGAGGAATTCAATAAAGAATTAAGGTCTTATCGATTTCCAGCGGTCTATCGAGAGAAATATGGAGTCACAGATGAAGTGAGTTGGAAGGGTGAAGGAACCTTGGAAAAAGAAGGAGACACATTTCATATCGAGCTGACAAAAGTGAAGTTCAGCGAAAACCTGGATCTCAAACGCTTACTCACCAAATCGGAACTACCAAATTCGAGTGTCATTGCAGATGGTTCTGTGAATGACCCCTTCTTAAAATACCAGAAACTGCAGCGTAAGTTTGCCGATGCCGTTAGCGCAAGTCTTCAAAAAATGGAAGCTCGATTAACAGCAGAGAAAAAATATCTCGATCAATTAATCACAGATTCACTTCAGTTACGTGGAGATTTTAAAACCCGATCATCAAAGCCTGTCAATCTACTGATTCGATTTGAAAAGAATGCGGGAAATAATTCTCTGAGTGCCGTTGCGATTGACTCTGATGAGATCGTTTCACGCGTCGTCTTCAGTGGGTCGATTTCCCTCCCCAAGATATCTGAACGTAATTCATCGTCGCTAAGAAGAATGCATGATGGCTGGATTCTGATGTTAAAGAATGAAGATGCAAAACTATCAGAACTCGCAAATGTTTTCCCAAGGGATATGATTATTTTCTTTAATCAGACGACTGAAAAATGCCATCTCGCAAATCGAACGAATACTTACGATATGACTGCCGAAAAAACAACAAATCCAAAAAACAAAGTTGTAAAATTACTAGAGACAAGAATTCTGAAAGGCGCTCAATATAGTGGGAAAGAAATAATAACAAAAATGCCAGATCGTCTACTGAAAATGACGAACATGGACTATGATCAATCAAGAAATCTTTTTCGCGTTGTCATACAAGAGAAGGATAATCCATTTATGTCAGCAGTTTATGAAGGAGTACGTCGAACTGATCCCCCGCATCATTTAGGAATTCCCATTCAATTAAAGCAGACCTCTTTTGTCAATCTCTCACCAAGTGGGAACAAATTAAAAACGAATCTCTTCACTGGGCACCACCGGACACTATCACTCGTGCCAACTGAAGAAGGGTGGCAAGGTGTCGTTGGTGATTCAAAACTAGTGTTTCAGCTTGATAAAGATCGTCTCACGCTACCAACTGCTTTGGAACGCTGGAAGCTGGCTCTACAGCCAGGCACTCAGTGGACGGGCCCCCTATATTTGAATAATGACCCAGAAGAAAAACTCCGTATGAGGGTTGCCGATTACCGTCCAGATCAGAATTATGTACGTCTTGTTCTGGAAAATGGCAATGACGCGCGTCAATATGTCGTGTACGAAGGATCTTTAGAGAAAGAGAGTGGCAATATTGATGGATTTGGTTTAATCCTGAAACAAAGAGGGCAAGCCTCACTTGGCGATAAAATTGAAGGTGACTTTTTTAGTAAGTATATTTATGCCAGAGGTGAAGTCTGGGACATTGATTGGGACAATAAGGTCTCTCGTTTATCGCCAGACGGAAACAATATTTATATCTACACACTTAAAGGTCGCAATAAAGGTCACAGAACGATTCTCTCTCAAGAGGAAACTGTTAAACCAGGTAGCCAGTTAAAAGCAGCTGAGTATCTCAAATTATGGCAATCGACCTTGAACTCAACAAAACGCTGGCAAGGAGTTTTGACTGCTCCCAAAACAAAAAAAACGGTTGATATCATCTGCATTATTCAATCTTATGAGCCGACTACCAACACAATGAAACTCGTTCTGGAAGTGAAAGGAAATCCGAAAATTAAAGCAAATTATGTGGGGACTTTGGTCACAACAGAGAATATGATTAATGGCTATGCTCTGAATCTGAAAAAAATGACGGGAGTGAAATCACAGAGTCATTTTTTTGACGCTTATGATCTTGGTAGCCGAAAAGTTCAATTTCGTCTCGATGAAAGCGGTACAAAATTGTATGGAAGAATGACTAATTTCCAGTATGATGACCCTGAGTTTATCGAACTAAAACCAGCGACCGGTAAGTAATGCCGTGGATCGTTCTTTGATTCTATTTACGAAATATCCCTCTAGCTTATCAGAGAATGATGATCGATGTTCACCGAGCTAAGTCTGGAAGACAATCTGAAAATCGACTCGCTTTGCGACGCGTTTGAAACAGAATGGACGCCTGAAAGTTCTTTGATCTTCAAACCCTACCTTGATCAGTGTGCTCCACACTTGCATCGTGGGGCAGTTCAAGAGCTCATCAAAGTGGATCTGGAACTGCGTTTTTCAAATGGTCTCGCAATTGCCCCCGATCTCTACCAGGATCAACTTCCTGAATTTAGTGACATCATCCAGGAAACCGTTGAGTCGAGTAAAGTAGAACTCGATACGCTGCTATTCCAACAGCAGGTAAGCGAAAAGGTTGAATCTGTTCATGAATCAAAGCCCGATGCTGCAAAGGAACTACCTGAAGAACACTTTGGACGATTTATTATTCTAAAAGAGTTGGGAAAAGGTGCTTTTGGGACGGTTCATCTTGCTCATGACCCTCTGTTAGACCGTAAGGTTGCGCTGAAGCTGGCCAATTCGCAAAACTTTGATCAAGAACGCATTGATCGTTTTCTCAGCGAAGCACAAATCGCAGCCCAGCTTCATCATCCCAATATTGTAGCTGTTTGGGAACGCGGGGAGATCAAAGAACAATTCTATATTTCCTCAGCCTATGTTAAAGGCGAGACACTTGAGGACTGCCTGAAAACTCATCCGCCAGACTTGAAACAAAGGGTGATTTGGATACGCGATCTTGCCCTGGCACTCCAGTATGCTCACGAGCAAAATATCATTCACAGGGATATTAAACCTGCCAATATCCAGGTCAATGAACACCATCAACCGATGATTATGGATTTCGGACTGGCAAAGCGGACGAATCTTGCCGTCGATCAAACGACCGATGGACAAGTGATGGGAACGCCAGCTTATATGTCACCTGAACAGGCCAGAGGGATTGTTGCAGACATCGGTCCAGAAACGGATCAATATTCTCTGGGAGCTGTTTTTTACCAAATACTTATGGGTGAGCCACGACTAACAGGCACCGCATATGAAATAATAAAAACACTTCAAAATTATCCTGCACCGCCTACCATTCAGCTGGTAAAACAGCAGATCCCAGCAGATCTGATTGCAGTTTGCCAGAAAATGCTGCAACCTGTCTCGAGTGACCGGTATGAATCAAGTCTAGCCGCTTCAGATGACCTCACCCGTTGGTTGGATGGACGATCTGTCTCAGTCCGAAAAATTTCTCAGACGGAACGTATTTTTAACTGGGCGAGGAGAAATAAAGTGGTCAGCAGTTTGCTGGGACTGGTTTTCGCAATACTTTCAACGAGTTTACTCATGATCTCACTGGCTTTATTTGAAGCTTCGGATGCGCGTGAAGCGGCAGAAGACAACTTAACGGTTGCCCGAACTCAGGAAGCAATCGCAGTCAACGAAAAAAAGAAAGCAGAAATCGAAAAAGAAAAAGCAGAGATATCAGGGGCAGCCCAGCGAATCGAAGCCTCTCAATCAAAACTTCTTCTGGCAGGTTATGAAATACGAGCAGGTCGTTTTTACGAAGCACTCTCTTATTTGAGTGCTCTGCCCAAGCCTGATCGCAACTGGGTCTGGAAATTGCAGTCATCGCGTATTCCCAAAGAAATTTGCAGGATTGATGATTTCAAGAAATATAACTTTGTCAGCCCACGTGTTGTCCTCTCCCCAGATGGTAAACTTGTTTCCATCTCGTTATCGTTACCGGCGGACAAAACGTATCATCACCCCAGGATGGAGACATCGATTTTTGATGCACAGACCGGAAAGTTCCTGCACGAAATTCAAATTAACGACTACCACATTGCTATAGCTATGACTGACGGATTTACGACTGATAGTCGGTATCTGATTATTCTGTTTCAGAAAAGTTTTCCGCTGGGACCTGATTCAACTCTCGGTGTTTTTGATATTCAGCAAAATAAAATAATCAAATATTATGGACCTGTGCGTAATGCTCATCTAAGTCCATTCCATGCAAATGAAATCGTGCTCCAGAGGAACTCAAAAGAAGACAGCAAACAGGTCGAATACCTGACCTGGAATTTCCTGACTGATAAAAAGACTGATTTTGGTAGCGGCCCCTATGTCGCATTAGAGAACTTCAGTGTCAATTCAGGTCAAACGGAAATTGCTTTTCGTTCTCCCGAAAAAGTTGATATTAAACTACTTAAGGAAGGTAAATCACCTTTCGCAGAAATTTTCCAACGTTTGAATGCCGATCACCACAACCTGTCTATAGATCAGACACAGATTGTTGGCAGACTCCAGGATAGCTGGTATTGGAAATCGAAACGAAAAACTGTTGTTCCCGGAAAGTCAGTCATCGTCGAATTGCCTTCGAAGCTGGTTACTGTTTTGGAGAATGATCCTGCTGTCGCTTCGCTCTTTGATTTTTCTTTTAACTTTTCGTTTTCTGATGATAACAAGTATGCGATGCTGAACGCGTCCAAGTCCACATCGATGCTTTATGAGCGGAAACAGTTTTGCTGGTGGAATCGAAAGTCTGGTGAATATGTCGGCAAAGCAATCGGACAGG
>CAZISU010000258.1:0-7364 GCA_964541935.1 uncultured Planctomycetaceae bacterium
GAAGTTTGTCAATGTCTTCGCTAGTGAGTGTCTATGGGGCAAGTTAGGTCCCCTCGGTCTCGTGGGATCATGTAGCGCTATGGTCTATTGGAACCCGCGCGTGGTACTTCAATTCTGGCAAGAGTTAAAACAACAGAACTGGGCAGGTGTCGACACCACATGTAAACGTGTTAATCAACTGCACAAGTTCCTTGGGGAAACCTTCGCCCCGCGGGGATTCACCGACACCGCCTACGATCATGCGGGCGGGGTCGCCAGCGGATTTCTGAAGATGAGTTTGCGGAGCCGCGGACCCTACTGCTCAGCCACTCACAAGGATGTGGAAATCTGGCAGGACTGGTATCGAAAGCATTGGCCCGAAATGTTAGCTCTGGGCACATTTTGAGGTGGATGAATGATAACTTCAAAAAGAGACCTCACGCGGCGCAAGTTCCTCAGGATCGCCGCAACGTCCACGGCAGTTGGTACGTTCGGCCAATTGCCTCGGTCGTTAGCTGTCGATCTAAATAAGTCGCAAAAGCGTAAAACGATTTTGTCGTTTTTCTGTGACGATACGACCCCCCTTATGGGCGCCAAGGCCTTTGAAACCTTCCTTGACTACTGTGCCGAGCATGGCATTGCCGGTGAGTCAAGCGCCGTCCTCGGTTGGGGGCATGGCCAAAGCATGGCCCGCAATCCAACCGACGAACAACGGAAGTTCTTCGAGCAAGTCGCACGCGCTTGGAAATGCGGGATCGATACGCATACGGAACTCATGACACACTATGGGCTGTTTGATTTCAAGGCCAACAGTTCCAAAGGTGCAGCTATGTGTGAAGGAATCTGGCTATACGAGCCAGCCGTTACAGTTCAGCAGTACGAACAGTATTTTGGGAACATCATTGCCGAAGGAGAGCGTGTCGGTATCAAGTTCACCGGTCTCACCAAGCCGGGTTGCAGTTGCAAAGCTTGTAAGCCGCGGTACGCCAAATTGCGGGCCGAGGGTCACACCGCACCAAATCCCGCTCTATGGAAAGCCCTGCTCAACCTAGCCAAGCAAGGAAAGTTTCGAGGGCCAACCGTCCCATGCTTTGTTGCATCAAGCGAGACCGACTACGGCATTTTTTGCAAGGCTAAAGACGAGGAAAACGGTGTATACGAGTTGGTGCCCCAGGGTGGAGACCGTTTCGGTGTCTGGGGGAACAAGACGGCTCCCACGGACGCGGATTATTACATCACGGCGGACGGCAAGTCGGGTATCATAGCTCGTAGCGTCGAAGCGGGTGATCCGTGCTGCCTTTGGTATTGCCACTGGTGGACGGTGAATCCGAAGAACGGCGTCGGCTGGGGGGAGTTCAAAAAAGTTATCGAGCGGGTCCGGACGCACTTGGAAGGGCGCGTGATTTGGATGCGTCCCAGCGACATTACAAACCACTACCACAAGGCCGGTGGTTGGGGTTTCTTGGACAACCTGTAAATTATCGAGAGCTGAAAGTTTGTTGCAATGCCAATCCACTTACCCGCAATCACCCGTCGTCGCTTCCTGTCTGGCACCTTGGCCACCGGTGCCGGGCTGCTTCTGCCGAACCGACTGCTTGCTGGCGACACCAAGATTGACGTTAACCGCTGGACACTGTTGGCCGATATCCACGTCTGGGAACACCGTGATCGGACCCATGAGGGTGTCAACCCGGCCGCGAATTTCGACGAGGTGCGGCGACGGATTCTGGCCGCCAAGATCAGAACGGCCGGTGTGATTGTGGCCGGCGATTGCGCATTCCTCTACGGCGAAAAGGCAGACTATGCCGTGCTCGCCGACGTCGTCCGACCGTATCGCGAGGCGGGCGTTCCCTTGCACATGGCTCTAGGAAACCACGACAACCGCGAGAACTTCTTCGAGGCCTTCCCCGAGGCCAAGCTATCGAAGAACAAGTTGAGCGATTTCGGTAAGCACGTCTCGATTGTCAAATCACCTTACGCCAACTTTTTCCTGGTCGATTCGCTCATAAAAACGTACGACACGCCTGGCCGACTGGGAAAGCCGCAGTTGCAGTGGCTTGCCAAAGCCCTCGACGCCAACGCGGACAAGCCGGCAATCGTGGTGATGCATCATGATCCGCATCATCGCGATACCACCGGGTTACTAGACACCGAAGCATTGTACGAGTTGATCCTGCCTCGCAAACAAGTGAAGGCCTGCGTGTTCGGCCACACGCACCAGTGGAGTATTGATAAAATCGAAGGTCTTCACCTGATCAACCTGCCCACGCTCGCTTGGATTTTCGACAAAACACAACCAGTAGGATGGGTCGACGCCAGACTTCGCCCCGACGGAATGTTACTAACCTTAAACGCCCTGGACAGGAAGCATCCTGCCCATGGCCAAATCAACGATATGGTCTGGCGAACATAACGACTCAGGCACTTGTAAGGATGTGGATATTCGGCATGTTTGACGACGCAGGACTGCAAGCATAAGGATAGATCATGGTTCTCTGGCCTTCAAGAATAAGTCTGTTGTGCATGGTGATGCTCATCGTGCATATCACGTTCGCAGTTGATATCGACCACCGGTCGCTCAAATCGCCCAAGGCTCCGTTTGCGATTACGCAATCTGAGATGGCAGCCTTTCACGATGAGTTCAGGCAGCGGCCTTCACGGTTTCCCGATGAGCCGCAGACGTTCTGTGCATGGCAAAAATCGTATCGCGCGAAGCTGGTCGAGTGGCTCATGGGCGCCCCACTGCCCGACAGAGTGCCGTTAGAAGCCCGGGTAAGCGAAACTCAGGACTTTCCCAAGTTCACGTTACGGCGTGTCGAGTATCGTTCGCAAACAGATCGCAAGAACGTTCTGTTGATTTCACTCCCCAAGGGTGTTACCAAGGCGCCGCTGCTCTTGGCGCTGCACGGGCACGAGAACACTTGGGGTCAGGCAAATGTCCAGTCCTATCGCCTGGGCGGCCCCGATGACTTCTGCGCCTTCTTTGCCCAGCGAGGTTGGGCCGTGCTTCAGCCAGCCACGATGAATCACACCCTGCAGCACAAGTCGTGGACACTACAAGGCGAGTGGACCTGGGACGCGATGATGGCGTTGGATTATGCGGCAACCCTATCCGAAGTCGATATGAATCGGGTAGCAGTCTGTGGGCTGTCTACCGGTGGTCATCTGGCAATGAACGTGCTGGCCTTGGATGATCGCGTGAAAGCCGGGGTGGTCGGGTGTGTGTTGAGCACGTGGAACCATTATCGCCAGCGAATGCGCATCCCGCCGCATTGCGATTGCGGAATCCTCAAACAGCTCGGTGCGAAACTGGAGCAATGCGACTGGGCCGCCCTGGCAGCTCCCAAGCCGGTCCAATTCCAGCAGGGACGCAAGGACGCATGTTTCTGCCCGGGGGCCGACCCAAAGCTTCTGAAACCGGACTGGAACATCGCTGTCATGCCACCGGCCGAGTACGAAACAATGTTCGTCGAAGTAATACGGGCCTACACCATGTCCGACAAGCCGGCCCAGGTGGTTACGAAGTTCCACGACGAGGGCCACAAGGTCGATAACGAAGCGGCTTTCCTGTGGCTGAACCGGCGGCTAAACCCACCATCGAAACCGAGGAACTTGCACTTTGATCTTTCACCTATGGAAAAAGCAGTCTCCGACAAACCGTAACTTTTCGTGTTCAATAACTTGCGTTGCTCCCCAGCCAAATCGATCCACTGATTCTGCCGAGGAGCCAAAGACGAGAGAAAACCAGTATGAAACTCTACACCATGCTTCGCGTTTTGACGATGTCACTCGCCATCGCGATCTGTTTTTCGTTTTCCGGGACCGCGGAGGCGGATGTGCAAAAGACATTCCATGTCTCGCCGGCCGGAAGCGATAAGAATCCAGGAACCGAGGCCGAACCGCTCAAAACGATCCAGCGGGCTCGGGATGAAGTCCGCAAAGTCAACCAAAAGATGACCGGCAACGTCGAGGTAATTCTACACAGCGGCACGTATCAGATTAGCGAACCCCTTGCGTTCGACCATCGCGACAGCGGCACAGGCGGCCACAACGTGGTCTACAAGGCCACGGCGGGCGCGTCGCCCGTCGTCAGCGGCGGCCGGGCGATTAACGGCTGGAAAGCGGACGTCGACGGACATTGGAAGGCGGACTGTGGCGAGCACTTTCGCCAGCTTTACGTAGACGGCCACCGGGCCGTTCGGGCTCGGAGTCCCGAAACCAAGGCCGAAAAAAAGACAGCGTGGAATGATATAGGCATAACTACCGTGCCCGGCATGAAGTTGTTCGGCGAGAACGGATATCGCACGACCGACGTGGCCATGGCCGATTGGCGTAATCCAGACGATGTCGAGTTTTGCTATTACTACGCATGGTGCCATACACGCTGCAAGGTCGAAAGCATCGTCCGCGATGGATCACATGCCATCGTTCGGATGGTTCAGCCCCAGTTCATGCTTGCAACCCGCAAAGAAGGGCTGCGAGCGGAGTTGCCGAATTACGTGGAAAACGCTCTGGAACTGCTCGACGAGCCCGGCGAATGGTATCTCGACCGTGCGGACAAAACACTCTACTACAAGCCGCTGCCGGGCGAAAAAATGGACGAGGTTAAGGTCGTCGTGCCGGTGCTGGAGAAACTCGTCGAACTGCGTGGGCTGTTGGACAAGCCCGTCGAAAACATTCAGTTCCACGGCATCACCTTCGCCTATGCAACGTGGCTGCGACCCAGTCGCATCGGACTGGCTGATGTGCAGGCGAATTTTGTACAACACATGCTAAACCGTTTTGAACGCTCGGGCACGGTCAACAACGTGCATAACGAAGACCTCAAGAGCCCGGCCAATATCGTTTGCCGAACCGGCAAGCATATCCGCTTCGAGCGATGCACGTTCGCGCATCTCGGCGGGGCAGGCCTCGACCTGGAGTACGGCAGCAGCGACAATCTCGTATCGGGGTGCCGTTTCCATGACATCTCGGGCACGGCAATCCAGGTGGGCGGTATCGATCGCAGCGACCATCATCCCGGCGACGAGCGGACCACGGTGCGCAATAATCATATACTTAACAATCTGATCGAAAACTGCGCGGTGGAGTACATGGGTGGGCTGGGTATTTTTGTCGGATACACCGACGCCACGGTAATCGCCAATAACGAAATCCGCAACATGCCATACAGCGGCATTTCGGTGGGTTGGGGCTGGGGCGAGGAAGACGCCGGAGGCGGCCAGGCCGCGTACTATCAGCCGTATAAATACGACACACCCACACCCGCCAAGAACGGCCGCATCGAGGCCAATCATGTTCACCACGTGCAGCAGAAGCTGACCGACGGCGGCGGTATCTATACTCTGGGCAACATGCCCGGAACGATTATTCGCGGCAATCATATTCACGATAACGGCGGCATTCCCGGTGGCATCTACCTTGACGAGGGCAGTGGATTCATCGAAATCATTGGCAACGTGATCTACCGAGTCGCCAAGCCCATGAACTATAACAACAAAGTCCAAAACCGCAAAGGCACATGCAAGGAACACGATAACTGGTTCGGCAACGAATATGTCCAGGGTGCCGAGAAGCTACCGGAAGGAGCCAAAAAGGTTATCGACGAAGCCGGGTTGCAGCCTAAGTATCGTGACCTGTTGAAAAAATAGTCGATTTACTTAGCTGGGTGTCTCTAGCATGACCACGCAAGCGTGGAACATGGCACCCCGGCTGACGAATATAACGTGTAACACCTAACAAAAATGACTGACACCGCCACACCCAACTCCCAATCAAACCGGTTCCCATTGAACCCGACCACCCTGGGTACGTTCTATTGTATCCTCTCTGCCGTTTTCTACACGCTGATGGGCATTTGCCAGCGGGAACTGTCGGAGAATTGCGATCCGGTCTGGGTCAACTGCGTGCAGGCTTCGGTCAGTACCGTGGTATTCGGGATCTATTTGACTTTTTGTTCGGCGCGCGGCCGATCGACTTGTCCGCCGCTGGGCGTTGCGGCGGGGCTGATGGCGTTGGGCGCCATTACCCAACTGGGCGGGACTTCTTATCAATGGTCGCTGGGACAGATCGGGCTGAGCATCGGCAATCCGCTGCAAATGGGCGTCATGCTGGCCGCCGCCGCGATTTTGGGATTGCTTATCCTGGGAGAACGGGTTTCCTGGCGAGGCGTTACGGCCATCGCGCTAATCACGGTGTCGGTCGTGTTCTTGGGCAGCGGTGCCGAATCGACTTCGGAAACATCTTCGTCCGGTATGTTTTGGGTAATGTTAGGTGTCGCGGCGGCCTGTTTTTCCGGCGTGGCCTTTGCTCTGCTTACCGTGGGGATGCGAAAAACGGCCACCGAAGACACGTCGCCCGAGGCGATTGTATTTTTTATCAATTGCATGGGCATCCTCTTTCTGGGCCCTTGGGCTGCGTGGCGGTTGGGGCTCGACGGCATGATGGCCACATCCCCACGCGATCTGACCGTAATGCTGGCTACGGGCGTGTGCAACCTCATGGCCTTTTTGCTCATCGCCAAGGCATTGCAGTTGACGACCGTGGTACGGGTGAACGTGCTCAACAACGCCATGACGACCGCGCTTACCGTGCTCGCCGGCATTGCCATCTTCGCCGAACCTTGCGGCCGCGAACTTATCATTGGCATCGTCCTCACGTTGGCAGGCATCGTGCTTATCAGTTGCAGTGAACAGCCGGCGGAAGATGAGCCGGAAGACGAGCCCGAAGCGTCCGTAGACGTAGCAATCGAAACACAGGACTAGTGCACATGCGCGAGAGGTGTTCCATAAAAGACATTCACTTCGACCGCGACGAAATCGAGCGACGAAAACAACTCGTGCGCGATCTCTGGGTGGGCAAGCCGGTCGATCACGTTCCGGTTTACATCACCGTTGAGAATCCCAACCCAAAATACTCTATCCGCGAACAGTTCCTCGACGGGGACAAGCAACTGGAAGAGTCGCTGGCCGTCTTGAAGCTAACCTGGGAGCACGTGCCCGATAACGACATGGTCCCGGCCATGCGGCCCGACGTGGGTTGCAGTTGCCTGGCAACGGCGTTCGGCGCCGAGCTATTTTGGGGCAACGATGAAAACCAGACGTGTGGCGTGAAGAACCCGCCGCTTGCCGACATCGAGGAGTCGCATGATTTACAGATCCCGCCGCCCGACGCGGGCCAGTTGGGCGAGGGTATCCGGCGGGTGGGCCGCTTTGCCGAGGCCGGAGATGGTTTGGTAGCCGTATCGCTTTTGGACATGGCGGGCGGTTTGAACGTGGCCGCCGACTTGCTCGGCGGCGATAAGCTGTATCTGGCCATGTATCAACAGCCCGAGGCATTAGAGTGTCTGCTGAACAAAATACAGCAATTGTTTCTGTCCACAATAT
>CAZISU010000259.1:0-7356 GCA_964541935.1 uncultured Planctomycetaceae bacterium
TGATTTCCTGTTGCATAAACACTCACTCAGTCTCGATGGGCTCGACATCGAAACGCCGATCACTTTACGCGTCTGTGGCATTTCGGCCACATCTGCAATGGATCTTATGTTGCGGGATCTCTCCTTATCTTACACGATTAAGGACAACTATCTTCTGATCCTTACCGAGGATGCGGAACAGACGTTTATGAAGGTTTACGATGTTGCCGATCTAGTCGGTGACTACGTAGATTTAGATTGTTTGGCCGTGGTCATCACATCTGCCATTAGTCCGGAATGTTGGAGCGAAATCGGCGGGGAAGGATCAATTGCCTGTTTCGACAACGCCGGAATGAAAGTGCTTGTGGTTAGCCAGACACAGCGAGTTCAAGCCGAGATTATGAAGCTCCTGGCCGATCTTCGCAAGATTCAACGAGAAGTCGACGATAAGCAGCCTGTGCAGGGCGGAATGGAGCTTGGAGGGCCAGGCATGGGCATGTCCGGAATGGGGATGGGTATGGGTGGTTTTCGTCCCCAGGGCAGACAACTGGGGATAGGCATGCCGTTACGCGTATTCGGTCAACAATTCACACGTCAACGCACCCGAAAAGCCATCCCGGTCAAAGCGAACCCTACCCGCGACGCCCTGGTCAAAGGCAACAACCAGTTCGCCTTCGATCTCTACGCCAAACTGCGCGAAGATAATCACGGCAAGAACATGTTCTTCTCGCCCATGAGCATCTCCACCGCCATGGCCATGACCTATGCCGGAGCCCGCGGCAAAACGGCCGAAGATATCGCACAGACGATGCATTTCATGTTGCCGCAGAGGCGTCTTCACTCGGCTTGCCGGTTGCTGTTGGAAATATCTCAGGGCAGCGATTCACACGAGTTACGTATCGCCAATCGCCTCTGGGCTCATCGCGACTACAGGTTCCTCGACAGTTTTCTCAACATCACCAAGATGCAATACGGAGCAGAATGCGGCCTGGTCGACTTCGTCGCAGATCGCGAGTCGGCAGCACAGGAGATTAATTCCTGGGTAACGCAGCAGACGCAGGGCCGGATTGGCGATCTGATAAAAGCGGACTTAATTGATCCTTTCACTCGATTGGTGCTAACCAATACCATTTATTTCAAGGGGCAATGGCGAATGCCATTCGAAACGCGACATACAAAGCCCGCCCACTTTCTTGCCGAAGACGGCAAAAAACCGGTCAGCATGATGTCGATGATCGATTTCCTCGCTCGATATACTAAGGTCGATGAAACGGGCTTGCAGATTCTAGAAAAGTCTTACGGGCAGTCGAGCAGTACATCTATGATGATCCTGCTGCCCAAGTGTGAGCCTGGTTCGCTTGCCAAGCTCGAAGCCTCTCTTACCGAAGAAAACCTGGCAAACTGGTCCAAACAACTCGAAGAGAAGGATGTGCAAATCTATCTGCCCAAATTCTGCATGGAAACAGATTACTTGCTAAACAAGCAATTGGCGGAAATGGGCATGCGCTCTTCATTCAAGTCGGGCGCCGACTTCTCGGGCATGGACGGCACTCGCGAACTTTTCCTGCAATTTGTCGTCCACAATACTTTCATCGAAGTCGATGAACAGGGCACCGAAGCAGCAGCGGCTACGGGAGGAATTGGATGTCTGGGCGGAATGCCGCCCAAGCCAATCAAATTCCGCGCCGACCACCCCTTCATCTTCCTCATCCGCGACAACCGCACCGGCAGCATCCTCTTCCTGGGCCGCTTTTGCGGCCCGGAATCGGATGCGGCGTCTGGCGAAATGTCGCGCGGTGGAGGGATGCTTTAGCAGTGCTTTGAAAGGGGTTATATCGGTGCCGGGAGGGCGAAGCTCCTGCTGAGCCAAGCGTAGTTCACGGCTCAGCAGGAGCTTCGCCCTCCCGAATTGGATTTTCAGTATCCCGAACGGGACTATTGTTCCTATTGAGGCTGGATTGCAGATAAAACAGGATGGAACAAATGAAACAATTCCATGAGAGGAAACGACCTTCCAAGGGTGTTTTGCACTTGCCAGATCGACCAACGATAATACTCGACACGGTTTGCATGAAGGGGAAAACCTCATGGCTCGCATGCGACTTGGTACACAACATGCTACGTGACGTATGGCTAGCGGCCGATGCCTGGTTGGTTGGTCGATACGTTATCATGCCTGACCACATCCATTTTTGTGTCACTCCGAATCTCGAAGCCACAACATACGACAACTGGACCAAATACTGGAAATCTCAATTCACAAAAGCTTTCAAGAAGGCACACGATGGCCAACCACCGCCGGCACGCTGGCAGGAGAATTGCTGGCACCGTCGCCTGCGAAACAACGAAAGCTTCGAGGAAAAGTGGCGATACATCCGTATGAACCCAGTCCGTTTGGGCCTGGTATCCAAACCTGAAGATTGGCCATATCAAGGGGCAATAATACAAATTAGCTGGGACTAATTTCGACCAACTAGAAATGCGGGAGGGCGAAGCTCCTGCTGAGCCAAGCGTAGTTCACGGCTCAGCAGGAGCTTCGCCCTCCCGAGACTGTTTTCAACGGGCGGCGAACAGGGAGTCACGTAGGGTAATGGGGTGTCCGATCTTTGCTGAGATAAGTCAGCCCCAAGCCCTGTCGGGAACTATTTCGCTGTTTTCACCCGCCTAGCCCCCCGTTGGGCAGTCTCGCTAGATCTGCTATAATGGGCCTTTTGGGCTGTGCCGCTATGTTATGGTGCCGGTCAATTCCGTCGAGAAGGAGCTATAATGCTGACACCCGCGATTCGCATGAAGGAAAAACTCTCATCCGGTGAGCCGGTCGTAGGCATCATGGCTACCGATCATATTTGGCCGCTGCTGGTCGAGCTTTGCAAGTTGGGCGGGTTGGATTATCTGATCGTCGACCGCGAGCACGGCTACCACACCGACGAGGAGGTGGCTCACGTCTGCCAAGTCGCGCGGCTGGCCAACTTCCCCGTGCTCATGCGGGTTGTCTCTTGCGAGACCTCCGAGATCCGTCGCGCGATTGATCTGGGCCCCTGCGGGTTGCTCTTGCCCTGCATCGAAACCACCGAGCAACTCGACATGGCCCGCGATGCCATGCTTATGCCCCCGCGCGGCAAACGTCGCCCCGGCGGCATGGGCAACTATTGGCTCGACAACTTCCACTACACCACCTGGCGCGACGAGTTCGAAGACCACTTCATCGTCATCCCGCAGATCGAAACCCGCCAAGGCGTGGAAAACGTCGACGCCATCGCCAAACACCCCATGGTAACCGCCATGGGCATCGGCCCCTACGACCTCTCGGCCGACCTGGGCTGCTGCTGGGATCCGAGCAACAATGAACACAAGGATTCCATCACACGCATCAAGACCGCTGCCCACGCCGTCGGCAAAAAAGTCTGGGTTGGCTGCGACGGACCCGCACTGCGTGAACAGGGCTACACCTTCATCTGGATCGGCACCGCCTCGAGCGTGCTGCGTGGCGGTTTCGCCTCAGCCATCGACGCCATCAATAATCCCGGCGACGCAAAACCCACTTCCCAAGAGCCGCCGGCGTAACCCGCTTGTGCCGGCCAAAAAAATCCTCTACCGGAAGATATTTGCCAAGCAAAGTCACCTGCCGACGAATACAGTTAATAGAAATATTCATCTCTCGATCAGGAAGTGACAGGACAAAACGCCATGGGTAGATTTGTTTCAAGGCAATTATTGTGGTGCTTAGCGTTTGCCGTGATGTTCGTTGCCGCAGACCAAGCCCAGGGCGACTTGCGAATTAAACTCGATCCGCCGGACCAGCGGGAGTTCATTCTCGACAAGGCACAGATTCTCGACGAAAACACCGAAACCGAACTGCGAGCAACTTGTGACCAACTGCTGAACGACAAGGCAATCCCGATCGTAATCGTGACCATCGAGAGTATGGCCGATCATGGTGGCGGGGGCCTGCGAATCGAGACTTTTGCACGGTTGCTGTTCGATCAGTGGGGAATCGGCCACGCCGCACTCACACTCGAAGATGGTGGAAAATCTTTTAGTTGGAACCACGGAATTTTGCTGCTGGTTTCCAAAGGAGATCGCAAGGCACGAATCGAATTGGGCGCCGATTGGGGGCGGGAAAAAGACGCGCTATGCAAGCAGATCATGGACCAGCAAATCATCCCCCAATTCAAGCAAGGTGACTTCGGCGGCGGCATCGTGGCGGGTGTTGCAGGACTGGACGCGATGGCGCGCGAAAAGGAATTACCCAGTCCACCCGAGCCCTGGTGGCATGTCGCACTGGTGATAGCCTTTACCGGGCTGGTAACTTTCACCGTTGTGTCGCTTATCCGCAGGGGCAGCGGTGGTTGGGCCTGGGTGTTTTGGGCAGCGTTATTCGCGATTGGAGGATACATGCTATATCAGATGTTGAATTCTTCCGGTTCAGGTGGTGGCGGTGGATCGTTCGGCGGTGGATCATGCGGTGGTGGTTTTTCTGGAGGAGGAGGGGCCAGCGGTTCCTGGTAAATCAATCATGAAACAAGCAAGCCAACTATTCAACGATGAACAACGCAAGCAAATCGACCAAGCGGTGGCCGAGGCCGAAGGCAAGACATCGGCGGAAATTCTGCCAGTCGTAGCAACGTCGTCGGGCAGATACGACCGGCCCGAAGATATTGCCGGTCTGTGGCTGGCGATGATCGCAGTGGTTTCGGTACTGCAACTGCCAACCGCCCAGATCGAAAGCGGTTCCTGGGGCGGCCAGGCCGGATGGGTGCAGCCGCTGATCGTGGTCGTGGTCGGAGTGGTCGGTTTTTTTGTGGGCGCGGTGATTGCCGCCCGCGTTGCCTGGCTGCGTAGGTTGTTTACGCCCAAGCAGCAGATGCGCGACGAAGTGGCTGCACGCTCGCGAACAGTGTTTTTCGATGGCCGCGTACATCACACCGCAGGTCGCACCGGGCTGTTGGTGTACGTTTCTCTTTTCGAACGTATAGCCGTCGTATTGGCCGACCAAAGCGTGCTGGAAAAACTGGGACAGGAATCGCTGGACACACTCTGCGAAAGCCTGACATTCGGTTTGCGCGAGGGGCACCCAACGGAGGCTATTTGCCAGACCATCGCCGCCGCTGGCGAGCGGCTCGCGCCGCTGTTGCCGCGTTCCGACGATGATATCAACGAACTGCCCGACGCGCTAATTGTGCTTGATGATTGAGCAAGAACGTCTGAACGACAGCCGATTCATTCAAGTCTCAAACCTTCTCTTCCCGAGCCTGCCGCAAATACTGCTCGAGAATCACGGGTATCTGATCCGGGGTAACCTCGGCGTGGATATCGTCTTCGATCGTCAGCACCGGCGCCAAACCACAGGTGCCCAGGCAGCGGGTGCCTTCGAGCGAAAACAAGCCGTCGGGGCTGGTTTCGCCGAAGGTTATGCCCAGTTCGTCCTTGAGCTTGGCAGCCACCAGGTCTGCGCCCTTGACGAAACAGGCCGTGCCCATGCAGACGCGGATCATGAACTTACCGCGCGGCTTCAAGCGGAAGTAGTGATAGAAGCTGGCCACGCCCGACACGTCGGTGGCCGGAACCCGCAGCAGTTGCGCCACGGCGTCGAGTTGCGGGCCGTCGAGGAACCCGAACTTGCCTTGCACCTTGTGCAAGACGGCGATCAGTTGCCCGCGGGGGTGCGGATCCTTGCGACATTCGTCGATAAACTCGGCGATATCCTCGCCCAGCACCGCGCGGCTGTCGACGTTGACCTGTTCCCAATTATCTGTTGTCGAGCACATTATATACCTCGCGGTAATTTAGCTTCATAGGTAGTATGTAACAATCCGTGTGCCTTGGCGGAGCCCGGTTCTTCGAGAAAATCTTCGTAGACTTTCTTGATGGCCGGATTGTCGCGCGATTTGCGTAGTTTCTTGCCCTTGTCAATGTTGTAAAGCACACTGGCGCGCTTGCGCAGCACTTCGGGGTCGAGGATATGCGTGCCTGGCGGCGGATAAGGCTGACCGCCTCCACCGATGCATCCGCCCGGGCAGGCCATGACCTCGATCACATGGAACTGCTCCTCGCCGGCCACGACCTTATCCAAAAGCACCTTGGCGTTTTCCAGCCCGTTGGCCACACCCACGTGAACGTTGTGCGAGCCGATGGCCACGTAGGTTTCGCGTAGGCCTTCGACCGCGCGAACTTCGGTGAACTCCAGGCGGTCGGCCGGTTTACCGGTAACCATCTCGCTGGCCGCCCGCAAGGTGGCCTCCATCACGCCGCCGGTGGAACCGAAAATATCGCCGGCCCCGCTCGACAGACCCAGGGGCGAATCGAAGTCGTCGTCGGGCAGACCGGCCAGGTCGATGCCGTAGCACTTTATCATCCAGATCAACTCGCGCGTGGTCAGCACCGCGTCGGTGTATGGCATACCGCCCTCGTCTATGTGTTCGGGGCGGGTGATCTCATGCTTCTTCGCCACACAGGGCATCACCGCCACCACGAAAATCTTGCTCGGATCGATGCCTTTCTTCTGGGCGTGATAAGTCTTCACCAGCGTCGAGAGCATGCTCATGGGCGACTTGCAGGTCGAGGCGTGTGGAATCAGAGCCGGATAGAACTTCTCCATGAAACTCACCCAGCCCGGCGAACAAGAGGTGATCATCGGCAGCGGCCCGTCTTTGAGCCGTGCGAGAAACTCGTGCGATTCTTCCACAATCGTTAGGTCGGCGCCAAAGTTGGTGTCGAAAACCTCGTCAAATCCCAGACGCCTGAGGGCCGTGACCATGCGGCCGGTGGCTTGCGTGCCCGGCGGCATATCGAAACCCTCGCCGATGGCCGCGCGAATCGACGGGGCCGTTTGCACTACCACGTGCATGTCCGGATCGGCCAGCGCCTGCCAGACGTCGTCCGTGCTTTGCTTCTCCAAAAAAGCGGCCGTGGGACAGACGTTGATGCATTGGCCGCACTGGATGCAGACAGATTCGTCCATCTCGGCAAGATGGGCCGGACCGACCACGGTTGTGAACCCGCGGCCCTGCTGACTGAGATTATGCACGCCCTGAATTTCGGCACAAACCCGAACACAACGTCCGCAAAGGATACACTTTTCCGGGTCGCGCACGACCGAGTGGCTCGAATCGCGGACGGGAAACCGCTTGCGCTGGCCGGCGAACAGCCGCGTGCGCACGCCCATCGAATAGGCCAAGTTCTGTAGTTCGCAGTTACCGTCCCGCTCGCAAGTCTGGCAATCCATGGGATGGTTGTCCAGTAGCAACTCGACGATATCGCGCCGTGCCTGGCGGATCTCGGGCGAGTTGGTCATGACCTCCATGTCTTCCCAGACATCGGTGCTGCAAGAGGCCAAAAAGCCCCGCTCGGCCACGTCGACAATACACACCCGACACG
>CAZISU010000260.1:0-7350 GCA_964541935.1 uncultured Planctomycetaceae bacterium
TTCAGACGGACAAAAGCAATAGCGGAAGAGATGCCATAAAAATGCCGGCCGCGGTGGGTGAAGTATTACCATTTCGTTATTGCGAAATCGAAGGCTATCCCGGCGAATTGCCAGCTGCGTCGATTCGGCAGATATGCACACACTATCCGTTTGATGATTGCGCCTCGAGCTTTCATTCGTCGAGCAAGGTTCTCAACGATGTATGGGAGTTGTGCAGGTACTCGATGAAAGCCACGAGCTTCTGTGGAGTTTATGTGGACGGCGATCGAGAACGCATCCCTTACGAGGCCGACGCCTACATTAACCAGTTGTCGCACTATTGCACCGACCGCGAATTCACTTTGGCCCGTTATAGCCACGAATATCTCATACTGAACCCCACCTGGCCCACCGAATGGCCCTTGCATTCGGTCCTGATCGCTTGGGCCGATTACATGCATACCGGTGACATCGAGTCCGCCGAAGAGTTCTACGAGGACTTGAAAGCCAAAACTCTAATGGCGTTGGCACGCGACGACGGATTGATCAGCACCCGTACGGGATTGCTCACGCCCAAGGTTCTGCAATCGATCCACGAGCGCCAACTGGACGATATCGTCGACTGGCCAAAGGGCGAGCGCGACGGATATGTTTTCCGGCCCATAAACACGGTGGTAAACGCTATGCACTACAGGACGTTGCTTATAATGAAAGAGCTGGCAACCGCCATGGGGAAAACGGATGACGCGAAAGTCTTTCGAGAGCGGGCCGCATTGGTGGCAAGCTCGATAAACGACAAGTTGTTCGACGCGAATTCACATCTCTACGTCGACGGCGAAAAGACGGGCCATAGTTCATTGCATGCAAACATGTTTCCGTTAGCCATGGGGCTGGTGCCCCGGCCAAGGCGACCCGATGTTACGAAGTTTGTTGCCGGCAAGGGGATGGCGTGTAGTGTTTACGCGGCCCAATATTTGCTCGAGGCGCTCTACGACAATGACGCCGACGGGGACGCTTTGAAGTTGATGACCGACACAAGCACGGACCGCTCGTGGCCGCACATGGTGTACAACGTAGGCACAACAATCACACTCGAGGCCTGGGACAACAAGTATAAGCCCAACCAGGATTGGAACCACGCCTGGGGAGCCGCGCCGGCCAATATCATCCCGCGTAAACTGATGGGAGTAGAACCGCTGGAAGCCGGATTTAGAAAGATTCGCATCTGTCCACGCCCGGGCGACCTGACAGAAGCTGTTCTGAAAATGCCTTGTGTGCGGGGCCACATCGCCGTAGCCTATCGAAAAGTCGATAATGGCGGCCGGCTGCATGTTTCAATTCCCGCAAACACGCAAGCCGAGGTCCACTTGCCTCTCGCCGATCCGAAAAGCGTTCGGGAAGGCGAAACATTCGCGCAACAGAGCCCGCTGGTGCGGTTCTTGCGAGTTGAAAATAATCGGGCCGTTTTTTCAATCGAATCCGGCGATTACAATTTCACTTGGCAAAATGCGCCGTGACAAGTGTCCGTTTGTCGGGCTCGGCCCGCCTCACCGACGTTTCAGCAGTTCGAAGTTGCGAATCCGCACCACCGGCAGGCCCTCTTGGTCGGTGGCCAGACGTTTGGACTTGTCCATCGAGAGCAACAGGTGGCTGCCCGACAGGCTCAGGTCTTCGATGCCGGCGGCGATCAGGCTTTTTTTGGTTCGGCGCATTAGACGCAGGTATGCCTTTTGCGTCAGGAGTCCGTTTCGATATGCGGACAGCGCGTCGATGCCCGAGTAGATCACCTCGTCCTTGACGGCCAGGGCATCGTCGGGCGCGTTCCAGTATCCCCAGATGGTTATGTATTCGCGTTTTCTGCTGAGGATCGGCAATCCGTCGGGCGTTTGCAGATCGGTGTGGCTTTCGTAGCGGCTCAGGTCGGCCAGCGATTCGGCCGTGGTCGAGCGTTGGCCGGTCATGTAGATCGCGCGGGGGTACTTGGTGTCGATGCCGTTGCGCGAAAGTTCCATGGCAATGGAGAATTCCTCGAAGGGGCTATTGTAGCCGTAGGCCAGCGCCTGGCGTCCGCTGCGGACGAAGGGGTCGGCTTCGGGCTGTTGCCCCACACGCGACACGCGCCAGACCAGATGCACGTTGTCCTTGGTCATGGTCTTGAAGAATCGCGTCGAGGTAGCCTGCTTCACGCGCGGCGTGCTGCGCCACTTTTCGGGCAGGAAATAGTCGAACAGCACGGGGTCGCGGCCCACAACCCAAAGCGCTCCGCCGGTGCTTTCCACCTGGCCGTAGACGTAATCGACGCCCATGATGTTAACCTGCGTGAGGCCGGGCGGGAACTCTTGCTGTGCCTTGAAGCGTTTGGCCTGCCGCACGAGATAGTCGTGGCGTTTGGCGGCACGCATGGCCTCTTCTTTTTCCGGTGTGCGTTCCAGAAGTTCGAAATCGACCAGCCCGTAAAGAATCTTGCCCGAGCGATCTTTGGCGAGGTGGCTGTCGTCGCGGGGGCGGACGATAATGTGTTGCGGTTTGTTGTCGCGAACGCGATAGCCATGGTGTTCGAGATCGCTGTTGGCGCGCTCGTAGAGATCGACCATGCCGTCGTGGTCAAGAAAGCCCTCGTTGTGGGCTTTCGACGAATCTATGCCCTTAACCCATTCGTAGATTACCGCGTAGTTTCGGTTCCAGTCGAGAGCCACCTCGTTGTGGCTCTGCTGGATGTTTTTCATTTTATATTTTTTGCGGCCCAGTCGCTCGCCCTCCACGAACTTGCGCGGCACATAGATGGCCAGGGGTTTGTGCGTGTAGATCTGGCTGCCCGAGCCGTTGCGCATGCCCCGCATTTCCAACAACAGGCTGAACTCCATGAAGGGGCTGTTGAACTCGGCGTCGTCCAGCGCCACAACGGCCTCGGTCTCGCCGGGTATGTCCTGCCCCATGCGGTTCCACTTGACGATGATGTCGATCGAACGACCGTCGACCTCCTTGGTGGGCACGCGATAGACCGAACTCGACCCTTGTAGCCGCACGCGGTTGTTGCTCCACCACTGTTGGTCGCCCCAGTGGTTCTCGGGCAAGAGACTTTTCGTAAAAGGCAGCCCGTGTTCGGTGACGTACAGGTCGGTGCCGTCTTTCATCTGTAAGTGCAAGTACTTTACGCCTAGCACGGTAATCAACGGCTGTGAGGCGAAATGTACGCCCACCGCATCCATCTTTTTCATCGTCTTGTTTCGCCCGTATGCTGTAAGTGGCTGGGGGAGGAAGACCTCGGGCCCCGTTACCCTTATTTTGTAACAGGAAGCTGATTTGGCGGCAATGCGAAAGAAATTACATGCCGGCGGCCGTCCCGCAATACGCCCAGATGGCAGGGTGTCGGCCAGGCGTACTGGGGTGGCAATGCCCACAAATAAGCCCGTAGGCCGGGTTGCAACCCGGCACCTGATAATGCGTGACACGCCCCGCCCAAGAAAAAAATCCTGTTAGATCCCGTTAATCCTGTCAAAGACACCCACCCCGTCAAAAACCCGTCTACACCTTCTTCTTCTGCGGCGGCCGTCCCGCGGGTATCGGCCAGGCGTATTGGGATCGCAATGCCCACAAATAAGCCCGTAGCCCGGGTTGCAACCCGGCACCTAATAATGCGTGGCACGCCCCGCCCAAGAAAAAAATCCTGTTAGATCCCGTTAATCCTGTCAAAGACACCCACCCCGTCAAAAACCCCGCCTACGCCTTCTTCTTCTGCGGCGGCCGTTCCAGCACCAAATCGAGGTCGAACCGCTTGTAGGGCTCGTTGGCCTTGAGAATGCCCGTGGTGCGAACCTTCAGCGAGCTACGCACCTTGCCCTCGGCGTCGGGCAGCTCGTAGACGAACAGGCCCGGGTCGTTGGCGATGCGGCGACTGAGCCCGTAACGTTTGTTGAGGAATCGGATCAGCTTCGTAGCGTCGCCCGTCGTACCGCTGAAGGTGATCGTCTGCACCTGCTGGCTGGGGTTAAAATAGTAGGTCAGCGCGCCGGCCAAATCGTCGCGGCCCGTGCCCGTCACCAACGAGACCCGATAGCCCTGCAATTGCAGTTGCGACATCCCCGTCGAAACGCGTGCCCAGCGTTGCATCACCCAACCTGTACCGACGTCGAAGCGAAAGACCTCGCCCATATCCCTAACCTGCGGCCCCTCCACCTCCAGCGGCGAGGGCCCCTTGGGCGGCATGCCGGCAATAATGATCTCCGGCGGCGGCGTGGCGGCCGTGGCAGATTTATCCGTGTCCAAGCCTTTCCATAGCGACGTGACCGAGGTCTTGGCATTTTTCCAAATCTTCGGCGCCGAGAAATACAACATCGGCCCGCCAACCACAACGGCGGCAACTATCGTTCGTACGATTATCTTTAAGATCATTTGCCTATTCATGATTCCCAGCCCCCGGCGCAACAATGCCCCCTGTCGAATAAAATCGGCTAGAAACGCGGGTGGCTTGCCAAGAGTGGCAGCAGGGCGATGTAGTTTGCCTAGGACGAACACATGCCCCACACTAACCCGAAGTGCAAGCGAGGGCCCTTGATGTTTTCCCGGGCTTTCCGGCCCTCGCTTGCGCTTCGGGTTAGTATTTCAAGCGAAAACACTGGTTTATGAATAATCCGGGCAAGCGAGGTTCTTGTCAGACGCTCGCCAGCGGGCCATCCCCGCCCCACCCAATATTACTCAGCGGCAGAGTCTTGATTTAACCCCCACGCATGGTAGAATCGCTATTCTTAGGCAGGAATTATTGCTCTACACTAAGCGCGAAACACAAGCGAAGGGAGTAGAACGTTCACCCGTGCCTCCCGCCCTTCGCTTGCGCTTCGGGTTAGTATTTCACGAGAAACCCCCAGCTCACGAATAATTTGTGCTAAACAAGATTTCAAAAATGTCCTCGTAACCAAAGTAAACCACCAGTTCTCAAAAAACACGTCATTCAGAAGGGACAGTCATGCTCAGAAAATCAGCAAGAAACAATTATTGTGACGAGGGCACCGCTCTCGCATGCTTGGCGATTATCGTTTGCGTGTGTCTATTGAGCCTCACCCCGCCAGCCCACGCGGAAATAACGTGGTCCGGTGAAGTAGATCCCGACGACCCAAATACATGGACCACTTCCACAAGCGGTTACGTCGGAAATGACGGTATCGGCTCAGTGCAGGTCAATGACGATAGCGACCTGTATTCAAATCGTATCGACATCGGCTTTGCATCCGGCTCGATGGGTGAAGTGATGGTAGAAGGCGCCGGCTCTACGTGGAATGGTAATTATCTCACTATTGGCTGTGGTGGGAGAGGGACGCTGTGCATCACGAACAGTGGAACCGTCAGCACTATTGCTTGTGTGATCGCCTTCAATGCCGGCTCAATGGGAGAAGTAACTGTAAAGGATACCGGCTCCACGTGGACCAACAGAAATCTCCTTGGCATTGGCTTCAAAGGCAGCGGGAAACTTAATATCAAAGATGGCGCTGGTGTTAGTAATTCTGTTGGCCATATCGGTTACGATTTCGGTTCTACGGGCTGGGTAAACGTTAACGGCGCCGGCTCGACGTGGACCAATAGTGCCGAACTCTTTGTCGGAAGCGAAGGTAGCGGGATACTGAATATCACAGACGGCGGCGTTGTGAACAGTAATTCCGGATGCATCGGTGACGAATCTGGTTCGATGGGTGTAGTTATGATGGATCATATTGGATCGACATGGAGTAATAATTCCGATCTTCACGTCGGCAACAAAGGCAATGGGATGCTAAGTATCTCTGGCGGTGCTGCTGTTAGTAATTCATTTGGCTTCATCGGTTACGAATCCGGTTCAACGGGGTGGGTAATGGTAAACGGCACCGACTCGACTTGGACCAATCGTGACGATCTCTGCGTTGGACACTATGGCGGCGGGATACTGAATATAGCGGGCGGTGCCGAAGCCAGCAATTTCTGTGGCTACATCGGTTACGAATCCGGTTCGACGGGCTCGGTAACGGTAAACGGCACCGGCTCGACTTGGACAAACAGTGATGATCTCTATGTTGGCAACTATGGTAGTGGGACACTGAATATTGAGAGCGGCGCCGTGGTCAACAATTCCTGTGGCTACATCGGTTACGAATCCGGTTCGACGGGCTCGGTAATAGTCAACGGCGCTGGCTCGACTTGGACAAACAGTGATGATCTCTATGTTGGCAACTATGGTAGTGGGACACTGAATATTGAGAGCGGCGCCGTGGTCAACAATTCCTGTGGCTACATCGGTTACGAATCCGGTTCGACGGGCTTGGTAATCGTCAACGGCGCTGGCTCGACATGGACCTGCATTGAATCCCTTTATGTCGGCTTCAAAGACAGCGGAACTCTGCGTATCACGGACGGTGCAACCGTCAATAGTTCAGCCAGTTGTATTAGCGGTGATACCACGGTAAATGGTAGCGGCTCGACGTGGAATACCAGCGGAAAGCTCAGTGTTGACTATGGGGCACTGTGTATTTCTAGCGGCGCCACGGTCAACAATGACAGCTGCGACATCGGCACAATGGACAGTGTCACAGTAGACGGCACAGGGTCGACCTGGGTCACTAATGGAACGCTTTTAGTTGGTGTTGGCTACTACGGTGTCGAAAGAAGGTATGTTGCCCCGGGGAGGTTATGTATCAGCGGTGGTGCTACCGTCAGCAATGGCGACTGCCGCATAGGAGGCATTCGCTCGAGGGGAGAAGTCACGGTGGAAGGTGCCGGATCGACGTGGACCAACAACAACGACCTCAGTATTGGTTGCTTAGGCAGTGGGACGCTGAGCATCTCTGATGCCGGTCTGGTAAGTGTTGCTGGGACTCTGACTATCTACGACGACAGCGACGGTTTCATTAATATGTCGACCGGCGGGATGCTGGCCTTGCATGGTGACGGCGACGATTCTTTGGACGACTTTTTAGGAATGGTCGATGGCACGGATGCTATTCGTTACTGGGATGATTCTATCTCGGACTGGGCCGACATTACAGGGGCGACTAGTGGGCGGGATTATACGCTGAGTTATCTGAGCGAAGGAGATCTGGACGGGTATACGGTGTTGACAGTAGATCGCGCCATCGAGGGTGATTCTAATCATGATGGAGCGGTTGATGGTGCTGATGCTGCAGTAATAGCAACTTATTGGCTGACCGCGTCTGGAGCTACTTGGGAGATGGGCGACTTCAACAACGATGGAACCGTGGATGAAATCGATGCCACGCTATTAGCTGCCAATTGGCACAGCGGCGTCGACGAGCAAACCGTGCCCGAGCCGTCGGCAGTTTGCGGGTTGATGAAACTCGCTATGGCTGGCCTACTGGGATATCGACGAGCGATGAAACGCTAATATTC
>CAZISU010000261.1:0-7321 GCA_964541935.1 uncultured Planctomycetaceae bacterium
GATGCGACGCATCCATGTGTTTTGCGCCCCTCGCTTGCGCTTCGGGTTAGTATTACAAACGCGCATCAATTACAGACTCGACCTTCCGGGCACGCGAATGCATCATTATCGAGAACGACCCTACCGCCGTTGAATCACTCAGCGCTCGCCCCGCCGCTACAGCAAGTGCCTTGGGGGTAGGCCCTGCAAGCCATAAGGTTTACTCACGCAAAACGGTCTGCCAAATCGAAACAGTCGCCGCCACCCCACTCTTGCGAGGGGAATTTGCCAGCGGCGGCCGTAAACATTAAAATCAAGGCATAGGCAAACAGCCCTCGATGCGCGTGCATCCCCACCCCCAATCGACTTTCCCAAGGAACACCCCCATGTTGAAACGATTCTCCATCGCCCTGGTTTTACTGATTGCCGTCTGTGTAACGGCCCAAGCCGCACCGCCGCTGAAGGCCCTGATCGTGACCGGGCAGGACCGCAGCCACAAATGGGCCGAAACCACACCGGTTCTGAAGCAACTGCTCGAAGAGACCGGGCTGTTCACGGTCGACATGGCGATCTCGCCTGGCTACGGCGAAGATTTTAGCAATTTCAAACCGGCCTTTTCCGACTACGACGTGACGGTCATGGCCTACGGCTACGGTGGCGACCCTTGGTCGGCCGAGACCCAAAAGGCCTTCGAATCCTACGTTCGCAACGGCGGCGGGCTGGTAATTTTTCACGCAGCCAACAACGCCTTTCCCAAGTGGAAAGAGTATAACGAAATGATAGGAGTGGGCGGCTGGGGCGGACGGACCGAGAAAGATGGACCGTACATTCGCTGGCGCGACGGAAAAGTTGTTCGCGACATGACACCCGGCCCCGGCGGCTCGCACGGCCCGCAACATGAATTCGCCATCGAGATCCGCGACAGTGAACACCCCATCACCAAAGGGCTGCCGTTGAAGTTCATGCACTCGGCCGACGAATTGTATAACCGCCTCCGCGGCCCGGCCAAGAACCTCACTGTGTTGGCCACGGCCTATTCGCCCAAAGACAAAAAAGGGACCGGCGAGCATGAGCCCATGTTGATGACCATCAAGTACGGCAAGGGACGCGTTTTCCACACGGCCTTCGGCCACGGCGCCAAGCATGTAAAAAGCGTGGCATTCATCGCCACATTCCAACGCGGAAGCGAATGGGCCGCTACCGGAAAAGTGACGCAGAAGGTGCCCGCGGATATGCCCGGGTCGGATAAGCCGGTTGTGCGGAAGTAGCTTAATAGAGGACAGGGGAGAATGGCACTGTTGTTTTGCCTGTACTCATCACGCTCCGCGTGATGGCGAGGCATTGCAATACAGGTAAACTCCCTTAATACGAGGCGTGTGCATCACTTCGACGCCACGCGGAGCGTGGCGAGTACAATGAAAAACAGTAGCACTTATTCAATTACGGAACATGTCTCATGAGCATCCCCTCCAGTAAAACACAGCCTGCTCGTAGCACGCGTCGGGCGTTTCTGAAAACGGCCGGCGGCGTGGCGTCTGCCATTGCGATTCCGAGCATCTGGACCGGGCGCAGCGCCCTGGGCGCGGAATCAAAAAACGACCGTATCGGCGTGGCCGCTATCGGCACCAGCCGCTATCAGCCCGGCACTTGGGGCAATCCCAACGAATTCGACGGACGCGGCACGACCATCGCCCGCCAGGCCGGCGCGTTGGGCAACATGCGAGCAGTGGCCGACGTTAATAAGAGGTTCGCCGGGCATTTTTCAAAACACTATGCCAACGGCTGCGAGACTTACAGCGACTACCGAAAAGTGCTCGAACGCAAGGATGTCGACGCCGTTACGATCGGCACGCCCGACCACTGGCACGCGAAAATCGCCATCGATGCCATGCGTGCCGGCAAGGACGTGTATTGCGAAAAACCGCTGACTTTGACCGTCGACGAGGGCAAAATCCTTTGCCGCGTGGCCAAGGAGACGGGGGCCGTTTTTCAAGTAGGAACCCAACAACGTAGCGAAAACGACCTGTGCTTCCTTAAAGCCGCGGCGATCGTGCAAAGCGGACGCCTGGGTAAAAAGGTTAAGGCATTGAGTTCCGTGGGCCAGCCCGACTTCGTTCGGCTAAAAAGCAGCCGTGGTCCCTTCAAGACCATGCCCACGCCAAAAGAACTCGATTGGAACATGTGGCTGGGACAGGCGCCGCTGGCCGAATATTGCCCCCAGCGATACTTCTACGACTGGCGTTGGTGGTTCGAATACTCGGGCGGCCAGGCCACCGACTGGGGCGTGCATCATACGGATATCGCCGTGTGGGCGATGGGCCTCGACAATACGGGGCCCACGAGCATCGAAGGCAAGGGCGTTTTCCCCGGCGTTAAGGACGGGTTTAACGTGGCCGAGTCGTTCGATTGCAACATGAAGTTTGCCGACGGCCATGAAATTCGCCTGTATAGCGGAAAGAACGAGTTGATCTTCTCCGGCAGCAAAGGCCGTATTCGCGTCAACCGCGGCGGTCTGACCGGGAAACCCGTCGAACAACTCAGCAAGGCGGATAATGATGAGCTGGCCCAAATCATGAGCAAGCTATATCGCGGCAAGCAGCCGGGCAACCACATGAAGAACTTCTTCGACTGCATGCGCGACCGCTCGCTGCCGATAGCCAATGTGTGGTCGCACCACCGGGCCGTAAGTTGTTGCCACTTGGCCAACATTGCCATGCGGCTGGGGCGGCCGCTTAAGTGGGATCCGAGCAAAGAGGATTTTGTCGGCGACGCCGAAGCAAGCTCTATGCTCGTGCGCGAGCAGCGTAAACCTTATGAGGTTGGTTAGGCCACTAGTAGGCGGACCCTAATAAAGCTCCTGCACAATACATACCCTGAGCTCCATACAACGACATGAATAAATGGTTAATGGTCAATCCTGCAATTTGGCAACGCCTTCTGGAGTTTTTTAACGCCTGCGTCGGTGACCAGTGAGCCGTCGAGGGGTAGATTTTGGAGGCTGGTCAATCCCTTCAGATGCTCTAGGCCAGCATCAGTGACCTGCGTATCAGCGAGCCACAACCAATCGAGCTTTTTCAGTCCCTTCAGGTGCACCAACCCAGTGTCGGTGACTTGAGTGTTATTGAGCCACAGTGCTTCGAGATTGCTCATTCCCTTCAAATGTTCCAGACCAGCGTCGGTGACCTGTGCACCGTTGAGGCCCAGCCGTTTGAGTATGTTCAGCCCTTTTATATGCTCCAGACCAGTGTCGGTGACTTGAGTGTTTCCGAGCCACAGCTCTTCAAGATTGCTCATCCCCTTTAAATGTTCCAGGCCAGCATCGGTGACTTGCGTGCCGTTGAGGGACAGCTCTTTGAGTATACTCAGCCTTTTTAGATGCTCAAATCCAGCGTCAGTAACCGGCGTACCTGAGAGTTTCAGCAATCTGAGGCTGGTCATCCCCTCTAGGTGCTCCAGGCCAGCGTCAGTGATCTGCGTATAACCGAGTTTTAGCTGCTTGAGACTGGCCATGTCTTTGATGTGTTCCAAACAGGCATCGGTTACCTGCGTTTTGTAGAGGTCCAGTTCTTCGAGATCTGGTTGTTCTTTCAGATGCTGTATGAACCGTTTCCACTCGCCATCGGAAACCCTTGAAGAGCTGACATAAAAGACAATAGAACGAATGCTTGTACCAGGGTATGTCCAAAACGAGACATCTCCGCCCAGTTCTCGAAAAGGAGCAGCCGCCTGTTGCCTCCTCTCAGCATGTTGTATAGCCCGTTTTATCAAGCAACCAAACCATCCAAGCAGCACTCCAGCAGACAGCATAAACACCAAAAATGTTCGCAGGCTGAACTGATACCTGTGAAGTTTTGGTTTCGGTGGTTTAGAATCGTTCAAGGTTATGCCCTTGAGAAATGGTGAATGATATGTCAATCATTATAGAGAACCACCTTTTCCATGCAAGCACGCAGAGAGGTTCAGCTAAGCCGGTTGTATAATAATAAATCTGTCGTTGAAAACGAGGAAGGACCGCCGAGATTAAATCCACAGTGAAGTTAGGGAGCCAATTCAACTACAATCCAATTACCCATCCTCTTAGCCGGGGGTGGGTTTTTATTGGGATAGCTAATAATGTAGGCTGGTTCACTTCTCCCAAAGCCGAGCGAATGTACATTCTTTCACATGGGCCATAAATGAGCTTGTGACTGAGTTGGAAGGGACTTTCGACGAAGGTGCAAGCGATCATCTGGGCTAGCTTCTGATCATCCAAGGAAAATAAGCCACGTGTCATAAGCAGCTAGATATCCGGACGGCTGCTGTGATACAATGTGACACTTCTAGTAGCAGCTTCACCCTCCCTTGAGATATTTCTCTTGATTGCATGATTCATCGGGCGATTGCGAGGAAGACGGAGAACGATTCCTCACCGCCTGCGTCGGCCGGTTTGTTAAACTCCAAGGCGGTGGTGAAACGGACGTCGGAAAAACCGCTTTCGATTAGTTTTGTTCGAAAATCGTCACGGTCGAAGCCGAGGTGATACACGCCTTGGGCGTCGGGACCGTGGAATGCGCCGGATTCGGTGTCGAGATCGGCGATACACAACAACCCGCCGGGCAAGAGCATCTTGCGAAAAGCGGCAAGCACGCGCTCGATGTCGGCGATATGGTGCATGGCCATGCCAACAGTAATCACATGGTAACGGTTGTGCGGGGCGGACTCGTGTTCGAGATCCAAGTGGATGGCCTGCATGCGGTCGAATTCGTCCGCGGCAATTTTTTGCCGCAAGACTTCGAGCATACCCAGTGAGTTGTCGGCTCCGGTAACGCTGTTTACGTGTGGCAGCAGATACAACCCTACCAGGCCCGTCCCGCAACCGTAGTCAAGCAAGTCTATTTCGTTGCTGGGCTTTGTCTCTCGCTGGAGGGCTTCTCGCAAGATGGTCGCGGCGATCTGCTTCATCAGCGCCACTCTCTGGGGCTTGTTGTCCCAATTTGCAGCAGCTTCGTCAAAATTATTAGGCTTCAATTACATTACTTTCCGTATTATCTTTTCCTGAAATACTAAGCCGAAGCGCAAGCGAGGGCCCTTGATGTTCTCCCGGGCTTTCCGGGCCTCGCTTGCGCTTGGGGTTAGTGTTTTGGGCCTCGCTTGCGCTTCGGGCTAGTATGCTTGATGAATAATTCTAGGGAAAGGCTACAGCCCTTCAGGTTTGTATGCATACAGCTCTGTGGGGTGTAGGAAACAGCCGATTTCAATAATCTTCGCCGTGTTTTTAATAATCTTGGCTTTTGCCGAATTTTCGTTGACTTTGCACATTAGTTCTGTTACATTGGGCAAATCATGAGTACGCAAAATCAAAAAACCGAGCGAGTTTTGCAATTGGCCGACCTGATTGTGTCGGACATTCAAGACAAAGGACTCAAGGTCGGCGACCGATACTTGAGCACCGTCGAGACCGCTCGCATGCTGCGGGTCGACACGACCGACGTCAACAAGGCCATGCAGCTTTTAGTCAAACGGCACGTGCTCATGCGGCGTCAGCGGCTGGGCACTTTTGTGGGCAAGGGGCTCGATGCGGCGCACGTGGCCGGGCTGTGCAGCGTGCGTTTTCTGGTTTCGGATAGTGAGATCCGCGGCGAAGGGCTCTTCGATTCTGAAATCATGATGGGCTTGCAGGGCTCGCTACCACATGTGAAGCTCGGCGTTCACTTCATACCCCGCGAGAACGAAGCCGAAGAACTCAACCGCTTGATCGGAGAGATTCTGCGCAACCCCGAGCCCGAAGGCCTGATCCTGACCGGTTCGACGCTATACATGCAACGTGCCGTTGCCGCATCGGGCTTGCCGGCGGTTGTGTTCGGACATCTTTATCCGTCGGTGAAGGGCATGTCGTATGTCGACCGCGATCCGGTGCAGATCGGTCGCGAACTGACGAACCACTTGCTGGAGCGTGGCTGCCGCCGCATCGTATGCGTGTTTCGGCAAAACATGCTGCCCGGCGACCATATCATGTTCGATACGGTTGCCAAAACTCTTTCGGAAAAGGGACGGCCCACTTCGGACCTGCTGATGCGTTGCCTGCCGTTCGACGAGGAAGTTATCACCAGCGAAGTCGACCACTTCTTAGAATCGAACGATGAGCCGGTTGGTTTCCTGGTGCGTGTGGCGACCAAGGCCGACCTGATTTTCGATGCGATTGCTGCCAGACTGGGCGAGGACAATCCGTTCGCAACGGTAGTAGCCGCCGACGATCGTTTCGCCTCGACCGAGAGGGAACGCCACTACCCGCGCATCAGTGCCAAACTCTCGCTCAAGGAGCAGGGTGTGGTTTTGGGCCGCATGCTGGTCGAGCGTGCCGAAGACGGCCCGGCGCACAGCCACTCGGAACTACTGGAAGTGCAATTGGTTTCCCCCAAGGACTTTTAATACGCGGAAAATCACTTGAATTCGATCTGGTTTAATTGCCAGGTCACGACCCGTCCTACGTTTGAGGAATGACGAAAATGAAAAATCGAGAACACAAAGGTTTTACCCTGGTCGAACTTTTGGTGGTGATCGCCATCATCGGCATCCTGATCGCGCTGTTGCTGCCGGCCGTGCAAGCGGCCCGCGAGGCTGCTCGGCGGATGCAGTGCGCCGGCAATTTCAAGCAGGTGGGCCTGGCATTGCACAATTACCACGCCTCGCACCGCTCGTTCCCGCCCGGCTCAACATGGGATTGGTCAAAGAACTATTATGGTTGGTCCTGGAGCGTTTTCATACTGCCGCATCTCGAAGCCGGGGTGCTTTCCGACGCCATCGATTTCGAGGCCGCGTATTGGGTCGCGGGCGGAAAAGAGGCCGGAATGCACTCGCTACCGATATATAATTGTCCGAGTGATCCGCGTGCCGGTGCTTGGACCGAATGGGCCAGCAGTTTTCATCAAGGTCAAACTGCCGTTGAAGATTTTCGCGCGACGAGTATTGGCGGGGTGGCCGACAGCCTCCGCTGGGAACGAAATGATGCGTACGGCGAGGACCGCAACGGGATGCTTTTCGCCAATAAATCGATACGCATCTCGGACGTCAGCGACGGAACCAGCAGCACGCTTTTTGTGGGCGAGGTTACCGGAGCGCGGGGGCGCCATCCCACTGACGGCGAGGCGTGGTTTCAGCACACCTGGTACACCTATAACTGTCACGACCTGAAATACGGCATCAACGGGCCCACAACCTTGCCCGGCGGCCGAAACGATTCCTCCACGGGCAACCCCATCGACGGCAGCGGCTACGGCAGCGGACGCCACGGCGAGATGTTCGCCGAATTGGGATTTTCGAGTTGGCATCCCGGCGGCTGCCACTTCAACATGGTCGATGGCAG
>CAZISU010000262.1:0-7292 GCA_964541935.1 uncultured Planctomycetaceae bacterium
GCAATTGAACTTGCCGCGCCGCCCTCGACCGCCACAGGCGTTTCCGCTCCCGCGGCGATCTTCGAGGTTCGTTGTTATGAGGCGTGAGACACTAACCCGAATCGCAAGCGAAGAGAAATGCAACGTTCACCTTGTCTCCCGCCCTTCGCTTGCGCTTCGGGTTAGTGTACATGACTACAACAGTGGTATCGCAAATCACATAAACGGAAACAAACCAGATTTCCCCACGGCCGCAAGCGGCTCGGCTAACATTTGAAATTACAGTACGAATAAACTTCAGTGATCGGAAATGATAATGAACCCACACAAGAAATTACTTTGTATTCTAACCGCCGTTTTAACAGCGGCCGTATTCTCCCAAACCAATGCCGACGAGCCGGCTGCGGAGCCCGACAACCAAACCCGGCTGCAACGCATGCCCGTCTTACTCAATTGGGACTACAACTGCCTGACGCTGGGCCCTGAAGATCTGGCCGAGTTGGTGGCCGACGCCAAATGGGCCGGTGTCGATGGCATCAATATCCGCATCAGCAACAAGGGTGCCCTGAATCGTCGCACCGCCGCGGGCACTACTTACAACGAACGGCTCGACGCCTTTGCCAAGGACTACGACCCATTGGCGCATCTGGTGCGTGCATGCCGCAAGCAAGGGATCGCATCGACCGTTTGGGTGGACCTATTCGAAGCCGCCTACGACAAACTCATTCACGCTCATCCCGAATTTTCGCCGCAAGGCCGCGCGGGCAAGCCGCATCTGAGCGGATTCCCCTGCTACAGCCACGCGGAAGTCCGCCGCCACATGCTCGAGTTGGTCGACGAAATGGCCCGCTACAAGCCCGACAACGTTTTCTTTTGCACCAAGTCCAGTCATATCCCCCGCAACCACCTCAAGCAGCCGCACAACCGCGACTCGGGTTTCAACCGGCCGGTCGTCGAACGCTACCGCGAACTGTACGACGTCGATATCCTCAAGCGGCCCTTCGATCGGGCCAAAATGGGACGTATACGCGGCGAGTTTCTCATCGACTTCCTCGTCGAGGCAAAAAAACGTCTCAACGCCCACGGTATTCGCACGATTGTCGGCGCGACCGTAAGCGGGCGGCTGCAACCGGCTGGGCCCCACCTCTTGCTCGACTGGCGACGGATCGTCGCGCGTTGCGCTGCCGACGCGTTGCTGATGGCCAACAGCCGCGGCGAGTATTATGCCTTTTATGACGAGAAGGGACAAAAAGCCTTCAAGCAAATTAAAGCCGCCTGCGAGCGGGCGGGGATGGATTTTTACGCCTACATAATCTCCAGCGGCACTCATCAGGCGGTTACCAAAAAGGCCGGATTCGCCGGGCTTATGGATTATCTGCCCCGCCAACTAGCCTACCTGCACGAGCTGGGCGCCGACGCCGTGCTGATCCACGACCTGGATCTTTACACGTTCGACCGCAACCACCGCCGCGCGCTGTGGCGTGCGGCCGGACGGCGACCTTCGCTCGACGAGATACTCGCGAAAAAGCCGGCCGCCGATAATCGGCTTGTCAAAATTCCCGCCCCGCAATCGCTCAACAAACGTTTCCCCGCCGGCGTGCCACAGGGCCGCTTCGAACAACGCAATACCGACTTCTGGTACCTGGCCCCTTGCTGGCTGAACAAGCTAGGAACGCCAACGGCAACCTTTTCCTTCGAAATCTCGGCCGCCAGGAAATATCCCCTCGGCTGGAAACGCACCCAGCCCGACAATCCCCAGCTCCGCGCCGTTTACGATTGGAAGGTGATGCACGCCGATCCCGAATCGGGCCGCACATTCCAAGGCCGATCGAGCGTGATGCTTGCCGCCGAGCCGGGCGCGGGCGATGGGGCTGTCGCGGGTGAAGGGGCGGCCCGTACTATCGCCTGGGAAGCCTCCATTAACGTGCCAAACATCCCCATGGAAAAACAAATCATCCGCGTCCAGGCTCACGGCGAAGACTTGGCCGGAATCGCCGCCGCGGGAATGGCCGTCCGCACGTTCGACGCCAAGGGCAAGTTGCTCGATACAAAAATCGTGGCTTGTCCGACCGTGGGAACATTCGCCTGGAGACCGCTGGAGCTGCCTTGGAAGCTTGACGGAAAAACCAAGAGACTGCACGTTCGTCTGTATCTCACGGCGGCGAAAACCGCGAACAATGCCGGACGACTGTGGTTCGACTCCTTCGAAATCACGCCCGACAAACCTGTCGAACAGTCCGACCTCCAGGCCGTCGCGGCAGATAACGGTTGCCTGCGACTAAACACCCGGCCAGGTGTCGATCTGGCCTGCGTGCCGTTTCGCGTGGATGCGGAGGAATTGCCCCGCGTCTTGAAATTCAAGCTGCGGGCTGACCGAGGCTTGCCGGTAACCGTCAAATGGATGGGCGGCAAGCTCTCGGAACTCGCCGTGAAGGAAATGACGGTCGATGTCGGCCAGGAATGGACTGCCTTCGAGATGCCCCTGTCGCTGAAGAAGCCGGTCGGCAACGCCCGCATAATCATCAGCCCACACGCGGCCGCCACGTTGTGGGTCGACGATATCGTGCTAAAGTAGAAAAGTAGGGTGCGTCCGCGACGCACCACTGAGTTCCCGGTGCGTCGCGGACGCACCCTACGGGTTACGCCAACTTCGAGGCGATCAGATCCTGGGCCGCCCTTTGCCCACTGGTCCAGATATGCGCACGGGCGATCTTTTCCGCCCCGTCGGGGTTCTTTTCACGAATCATCTTCACCAGCAAGCGGTGGTCTTGGATGACTCGCTCCATGTGTGCGACGACCTCTTCTTGAGACGGTACGTTGCGGCGAACGTGCCTGGGGCGGACGTAGAAGGCGTAATGGCTTTCGGCCAGCATGAACTTCATGAAGTGGATCAGGCGTTGGTTATGGGTGGCGTCGGCGACCGCCCCATGGAAGCGGTGATCGAGCTGTATCCAACGCTCGGAGCCGTAGTCGCCCACCTCGCCTTCGGCTTCCGTGCAGATCATTTCCAACTGGGACAGGTCCATATCCGTGGCGTGTAGGGCCGCCGTACGAGCGGCGCCGCCGTCGAAGATCTCGCGAAACTCGCTGAGCTGGCGGATGTCGTCGGGCGTGTAACGTCGCGTCCGCACGCCTTCCCATTTCTCGCCGCCGACCAGCAGACCCTGGGCGACCATCTCGCGAACCGACTCGCGCACGGGAATGCGGCTCACGCCCAACTCGGTGGCCAGGTTGCGTTCGACAAGCTTCTCTCCGGGGGTCGAATCCTCTGCAAAAACGATCTTCAAAAGCCGGTCGTATACGCTCGATTCGTCGTCAATACTGGAAAAAGGCATCTTTGTGTTCCGAAGTTAATATGATCTATACGGTCACTTTAGTAGTATAGTATTATCTTTTACCCGCTGGAAGTACTTTAACCTTGGCGAGGTAAATGCTCGTTTTGCCCTCGTGGCTGGAGTAGTAGCTTACCCAAAGCATGTTCTCGTGCCAGACCAGTCCAGGGTAGCTGGTGTCTCCACCCGACGGTAGGGTTAGCAGCTCCGTCAGTTTTCCGGCCTGCGGGTCTAGCAGGCTCAAACTGGTTCGGGCACCGCCATCGTAGAGCCGCGTGGCGGCCACGATATGGCCGCTTGGCAACTCGATCAGCGTCGGCCCGCCTACTCGCAAGCCCAGGTTGCGGAACTTCCACTTGGTGAAATCGCCCCGGGCCACGCCCACCTTGCCGTCGCGCTGTTTGCCGTCTTGGCGAACCAGGGCCACGGCCGAACCGTCGCGGCGGAAAATCAGGCCGGTCTCGCCGGTGTCTGGTTCCGGGGTGAGGGTTTTTACGATCGTCTGGAAGTCTACGCCGTCGCGGCTGCGATAGAGCCTAGTGGTCCGTGGGCGACTCGTGATATCGCCGTAGCCCACGCCGTAGGCCGTGCCGTCGGGCGACCATGCCACGCGCCACAACCACCAGTTCTTCTCGCCGACCTCGTGTGGCTTGGACCATTTTCGCCCGTCCTCGGAAAACCACACCAGCGATTGGCGTTGCGATTTGTGTGCGTGTGGGGCCACGGCCGCAAGCAACATAATCCGCCCGTCTGGAGTAACGCTCAGCTTGGCATCGCGAACGTCCTGGTTAGGGCCGTAGTCGAGCAGTCCGACCGAGGTCCAATCCTGACCGTCTTTGCTGCGGATGACGCGGATCTTTCCGCCCACTCGTCCGACGGCCGGAACGCCATGTCCTTCCGCCTCGCGAAATGCAACGTACCACTTGTCGTCGAAACGGATCATGTCGGTAAAGGCGTTGTGGCGGCCGCGATCCCAGATCTTTTTGACGTCGACCAGTTTCAACTCGATGGGCGAGGATGCCTTAGCGCACTTTGCATCCGCGGCGGCGGCCTCGTCTACCATCAAGCCCCCGCCAAGCATCAAAACTGCGGCCGTGGCCGCCAGCAGATTACCGTTGAAGTTCATTGTCTCGCCTCTTTTGTAGAGTTTGTATTGAAAAACTGTTCTGTCCGCTCGATAACCAACGGCAACGCGTCTCGCACTACGTCGAGTGAATGCGTACCCTCGAGTACCTTCAATTCGTGTTCGGTCCCCAACTCGCCCAGCCGCCGACTGAAACGCTCGTTCATGGTGCGGTCGAAAGCACGGTCGGCGGTTATGAGCATTATCGACGTGCCTCGCAGCCGTTGGGCCTGGCGGATGGGGTTGAACTTTTTCCAGCCGCTTGAGTCTTTGCCAAACACCTCTGTTCGTACTGGGTAGCTTTGCCCGGCGGGGAACCCTTGCGGATCGCTTGGGTAGTCTAGTAGACCGATAATCGGCGCCACCAGGGCGAATTGCCAATTGCCGTTAGCAGCCCGTTGCGATATTCGCGATTTGCCAACTCGGGTGCCACTGCTGGCTTGTCCAGCAGTGTTTTCCCGGGGATTACGACACTCACTGCTGGACAAGCCAGCAGTGGCACCCTTTGTCAACGGGTTGTTAGGCGAGCTTTGCGTCTGCAAAAACCGCACGCATCCGTATCCGCCCATCGACCAGCCGGTAATCGCCCGTCGCGACGGATCGCCGCTCAGCCCAAAACGAGCGGAAGCCACCTGCAAAACCTCTTCGAGGTATTCTTTGTAGCGACCCAGCGGGGAGTCGACGTACCAACTCTTATCGCCGTCGGGCAAGACCGTTACAAAAGGCGCCGCCAAAAGGGCCGCCCGTGCTCGCGGGTCGTCGACCAAGGATCGTTCGTGCCGCCCCCGCCCGTGCAGAAGCAAAAGCCAAGGCCAATCGTCACGGTCGGCCGCATATCCGTCGGGCAACACCACGCAGAAGCGTTTCTCCACGCCCAACACGTCGCTATTGAAAGACACCTGTTTGATCCGCGGTGCGATTTCTTCGACTGATGGATCGCTGCCTGCCTGGGCCGAAATCGCGAAGCCAGCGGCAGTGCTGACGACCGTGCAGACAAATGTCAACACGGCAAGCGTGGGCAGGCGTTTCGATAGCAATCCGGCCAACATGTATTCCTCGTTATCGTTTCCGTTGCTAAATATGCCTGATCGGCACATTTACTTAGAAGTCAACTTGAACTCGAACTTGTTATCCGCGCCCGGCTTCACATCGGCCGTCAATTGGCTTTGCACGTTGAATTTGGGCGGAATGAATTGAAGCGGCATGTTGACCATCTGTCCGGTTTCATGGTTCATTATCTTGCGGTTGGAAGGCCGCGAAGCCGTGACCTCGACGCGAAACTTGCCTGCAAACGTTCCGCCGTCGGGATCGATTGTAAAGCTGCCATCCTTAATGGCCGAGCCGGCTGTCGGGCCTTTTGTGCCTGGTATCGGCAGAAAGGAGATTTGCCCGTTTGCGAGCGGTTCTCCGTCGAATGTCACCGTGCCTTCGATGGCCTGTCGCCCGCCATTGCCGCAACCCGACAGGGCGATAATGAAACAAGCCGCCAAAACCATCGCGGGCATGAATATCCATGCATTTCGGGTTCGTTCCGGCCTTTTGCAATATAACTTCGCGCTCAATGGTCCACCTTTTGGGGTAAATTAGAATATCGGCGGCTAACAACTCTTCTCAATAAACTTGAAATTACTGTCCGCCGTATCCTTCCGGCAGCGGTGTGCCGTCGGCGATGGAGGCCAACAGCCGCCAGACTTCCAAGTCGATGACGTCGGGAATAAACTCGACATGTCCATCGGCGAACACAACGCTAACCCCGCCCGGATGGGCACTTCTGGCAGACGAATAGGTTTCGTCCCAACCGGTGGCTACCGAGCCCGTGCAAGGCATCTGCGGCGTCGGAACACAACGATTGTAGCTCAATGCCGATGGCGCGTCGCCGACGCTCGTATTGGGAGTGTACAAGTGGCTGTAGGCAAATGCGCCGAAATAATGGATCCCCCACATGCCGCGGGTGTCCCATGCCGCCGCGCCACCTGAACTGGCTTCGCCCGAAAGCACCTCGCTGCCGATAGCCGTTTTGCTCGTCCCGTCTCTTAGATCGCCAATCTTCTTGGGCACGTCCCATTGGAAGGCGGCATCGCTGGTATACGCCGGGGTTCCTCCCGCATTATCGACCATGTAAGTTGAAGCCATGCAGGCCACGTAATTGGAATGACCGTAGTTGACGTCCGACTTCTGCTCTCCCGTGTTGGGATCGCTGGGACAATTGTAGGTGCCGATGGATTTTCTTATTACCGAATAGTTCGGGCTCCACAGGGCCCGTGTCTTGCAATCATATTGGTCGGCATTGGACGTCTCCTCGATATATTGCAGAAGCAGCGCTTGTGTCGTGTGGCCAAGCCAGTTTGAGCCGGAGTTGTTCGCCACGGCATACGTAATCAAGCCGGTCGGATAGGTCTTATGCGTGCCTTCATACATGCAAACCGCCAGCCCGAATTGCTTCATGTTGTTGGTGCATTGCATCCTTCGCGCGGCTTCGCGGGCCGCCTGGACCGCAGGCAACAGTAAGGCGATCAGGATGCCGATGATCGCTATCACGACTAGAAGCTCGACCAGCGTAAAACCGCGTCTCCTCACATGTAAACCGTTCACGACTAAATTCTCCTTATTGCAATTTTCAGTTTAGGGCCGGAGGCCGTTTAGCGGCCTCCGGCTCTCGGGGTACTATCTATACAATGCACTCACCACGGTCGCCTGCATCAAGCGGATCGCTTTCTCCAAAATAGAGGCGACATCAAAACGGAGACCAACACCACGGCCATACCCGGCTCGGGTACCGAGGCCGAGGCACCGGCGTCTTGTTGCCAGTTGGCGGCCATGAGCGTGGCGTCGATATCGTCGACGTTGCCGTCGCCGTT
>CAZISU010000263.1:0-7290 GCA_964541935.1 uncultured Planctomycetaceae bacterium
GTAGAGATTGCGATCGAGATTGGCGGCGTCGATCACACAAACAACAATATCGACAGCCGGCGTGTCTTCGTATCGCCCCAAAAGCAAATCGACCGCCACCATCTCGTCGCGGCTATGGGGCGATAGGCTATACAGGCCCGGTAAGTCGATCACGTCGTAACTCTGCCCGTCGTAGACCGCTCGGCCGATTTTCTTTTCGACCGTAACCCCCGGATAGTTTCCCACCCGTTGCGGGCTGCCGACCATTTCACCGAACAGCGACGATTTGCCCGTGTTGGGATTGCCGATCAGCGCAACCGTGCTGGCAACGTTTGTGATTGGCAAAGGCTTTTGAAGCTTCAGGTTCTTTTCCATTCGGTTGCAATACGGCTAATTGCCGAGTGAAGTCGGCTTGACCATAACCTGAAGAGCGTTGTCCATGCGGATGCAAACTTTGCTGCCAGCCATGCGAATAATACACGGGTTGCCCGGCCGAAACATCTGGATTTGGGCCCCTCGTCGCAATCCGAACTCGTGCAAGCGGTGAACGTGGCCCGGCTCGCCCTTAATGTCGCAAATTTCGGCGGGTTGCCCGGAATGGAGTTGGTTAAGAGGAACGAAATCGACCATATATACAAACGTCGGGTTAATGGCTACTGAGAATCAGTCTCACTATTGATAATTGTAAGACTTTTCCTGTCGATGTGCAAGAGGTGGTTTAGAAAAGTGGGGGGGTGGCCGCATATTCGGCAAAATCGCTCTAATCTATCGAGCCCCTGGGGACCGATTTTCATGGTAGGCATTGGATGATCTGTATTATCGTCCGATTGCTTAGCCCACGCTTGAGTGGCGTAAAATTGTGTGAAAAGGAAACTTTAGCAGGAGACTCATGGTATGCGAACCCTTGGTATCGCCCTATTTATCATTATAGCGGCATCGGCTTTGCCGGCTGTTGCCCAGGAAAAAGTTGCAAAACCACAGGCCACTACGGTGGCCACGACTATTGCCGTGCCGGAACGCTCGGTGTCGATGCCGGCTCAGTTATGCACGCTGCCGACTGGTTCGATGCCGATTACGCCCGAGATGTGGTTCTACGAACAGCAGCTTCGCGAGTATCTCAATCCGAAGATGGCCGTTCGCCGCAACGCTGAATTCAAAGCCAACCAACGTCGTCACCGTCTTGCCGCGATGCGATGGTTCGGATTTTCGAACCTGCGCCCCACGGCCAGCCCCGACCCGTGGAACGGTGATTATTCACCCGGTTGGGTGGGTGGCAGCGAGCTGCATCCCGAACGCTGGAGCGGTGCCGGTTGGTCGGCCATTATTACTTGCCCACGATAGTTGGCTTGAACGCTATACGGTCAAAAGATCATTTTTTAGGGCGGCTTGTCCGCCCTTTTCGTATTTCTTGCCTGGCGTAACTGCCCCTGCCGACGGGCCCTGTCGAGGGGCGATTGCTTCTTGTATAATCACCACCATGGAACTATTTGCAAAAAGATTTGACACTTCCCAGCCGGTTTGTATCGAGATCGCCAACGGGCGGATTGTAACTGTAGAGCTGGCTACTGGCCCGGCTGAAAAGATGCAAAAATGGCCGTGGGTGGCTCCGGGGCTGGTCGATGCCCAAATGAACGGCTATGCCGGTCAGGAGTTCAGCTCCCAGGCACTTACTCCCGAAGGTGTGGCGGCCATCGGTTCGCAAATGGACGCCTTTTGCGTTACCCGAACGTACCCCACGGTGACGACCAACTCGCCTGAAATAATGGCCCATTCGGTACGCACCATAGCGGCCGCCTGTCGAGATTCGGGGGTTGTGGCCCGCCAGTTTCCCGGAATTCATGTCGAGGGCCCATTTCTCTCGCCGCACGATGGCCCGCGGGGGGCCCATCCGATCGAGTTCATTCGCGCGCCAGATTGGGACGAATTCCAGCGTTTGCAAGATGCCGCCGAGGGTATGATCCGCATCCTCACCGTCTCGCCCGAATACGAAGGTTCGAGCGAGTTCATTCGTCGCGTTGCCGACAGCGGCGTGGTGGCTTCCATTGGGCACACAGCCGCCACGCCCCAGCAGATCCGAGCCGCGGTCGATGCCGGCGCGCGGATGTGTACGCACCTGGGCAACGGTTGCCACCCGCTGATTCCGCGGCACTTGAATTATATTTGGCCGCAACTGGCCGACGACCGACTCACGGCCGGAATGATTGCCGACGGGCACCATCTGCCGCCCGATGTGGTCAAGACATTTATCCGTGCCAAGACGACGGCCGCAACGGTTTTGGTCAGCGATATGTCGGGGCTGGCCGGTCTGCCGCCGGGTCGACATGCCAGCGAGATGTGTGAACTGGAAATTTTGCCCAACGGCAAGCTGGTTGTGGCCGGGCAAACCGAGATCCTGGCCGGAGCGTCACTGCCGCTAGGAACCTGCCTGGCCAACGCCATGGGCTTCGCCGGAGTAACTTTGCCCGAGGCAATTACCATGGCCGTCTACAACCCAGCAAGACTGCTCAACACGCCAATCCCCGATAACGCCCTTGCCACGGGCAGCGCGGCCGAACTGATCCTCTTCGATCTGATCGAGACCGACGAAGAAGCGTCCGGTTTGCGATTTGTTCCGCGAGCGACGCTCGTTGGCGACGAGATTGTTTTTGGTACTGTTTGAGTTCTGGTGTTTTGTCGTTTGTAGGGTGGCGCGGGGCGTGAATGCAAAAGGGTTAGTCACGCTGCCCTCGCTTGCGCTTCGCGCTTAGCATGCTTCTGAAAAACTGGGCTAGCGAGGGGCCGTTTTCTAGCCGATCTGTCTGGATTGGCTGGATAACGGAGGCGGGCTGGGTCGATAACCTGTAACCGTTAGGACGATTGTAACGACCGAAATTCCGAGTCTTGCCTAACTGGATCTCGATTTTCCGCCTGATAAGAAATGGTTCGAAAATGAAGCATCGATATTCCATAGGCTATCTGGTGTTTGTCTCATTTGCTTTGTTGGCGGTCTCTACGGCTGCTGCACAAACCGCGGATTCGAGCATGGAACCATCGGTTGTGCAACGTCTTGACTCGCTTGAGGCTCAGGTGCAAATGCTGGAACAAGTTCAGCCATGTGATACGTCATGCAGTTGCGAGCGTTTGCCGGCCGTGCATGGCGATTGCCGACGTGGCGAGTTTTCCGCTGGGTTCGACTGCGTGCTTGCCAAGCCGCATTTCAAGGAGGCCTTTCAAGCAACAATTGTCACTGGTCCGGGCACGATGGCCATGGTTCCGTTTTCGTACGACTATGATGTGGCGCCACGCGCATGGTTCGGATATACGGCCGCCAACGGTCTGGGGTTGCGAACTCGCTATTGGGAATACAACCAATCGGCCGACCCCTTCCAGTCGCCTCCCGGCACTGTGGCCTCCGCGCAGGTGGTGGCGGTGATTTTTCCGGCCGTGATTACGGCTATTCCGCCCGCGGTTCTAAACGCGACCGATAAGTTGGAAGTACACACGGTGGATATCGAAGGGACTCAGAAATTGCAAATAGGCAAGATCTCGATGCTTGCCGGTGGCGGACTTCGCTATGCAATGATGCAACAGAAATCTGCAGCGGCGGTAACCAGCAGCGGCGTGGTTACGCAATCGCTCAGTTGGCAACGTCGCTTCGAAGGCGTTGGCCCGACCATCGGCGTCGAAGTCGAGCGGCCTCTGGGCGGCTTTGGGCTGGCATTTGTCGGCGTCTTTCGTGGTTCTCTGCTGTTTGGGAACAAGGATCTCGATCGTACCGAGTACAACGGAAGCGGAGGCGGGCTGCCAATCATAACTCTCGACAAGGCCAGCGAGGTGTTGGGGATTGGCGAAGTTGAATTGGGTCTGCAATGGACCCGCCAGTTGGCTATGGGTGACTTCTTCGTGCGAGGCACCTACGAAGGCCAACTTTGGAGCGATTCGGGATCGCCGACCTTAGGCTACCTGGGATTCCAGGGATTCGGCATCGGGTGCGGGTTCTCTAGATAGCTGTTTCGTTGTCGGCCAAATAATTCTAGCCCGTAGGCCGGGTTACAACCCGGCAATTACGTCGGAGCCGCTATTGTGCGTGAAGACACGTTTTACTGGATACTCCTTGCGGTTTGGTTGACGCTGGCCATCGCGGCGTTTATCGCCTTACTTTTCAAACCGGCCCCCTACGGGCGATTTTCGCAGTCGGCTTGGGGGCCGAAGCTGCCGCCGCGGATTGCCTGGCTACTGATGGAGGGGCCGGCCGCGGTCATATTTTCGCTGCTGTTTCTTATCGGCGACCACAAGAACGCCGTGGCCATATCTTTCTTTGTGGTCTGGAACATACACTATGTGTATCGCGGTTTTGTGTACCCATGTTTGCAGCGGGGCAATCGGGGCGTGCCGGTTTCGATCGTGGCATCGGCCATTTGCTTCCAGGTGGTAAACTCGTATCTGCAAGCCCGCTGGCTGTTTACCCTGGGCCCAGAATATCCGCTGTCCTGGCTGAGCGGAGCTTGTTTTGTCGGCGGCGCCGTTGTGTTCTTCTTCGGACTGGCGATAACGGTCAGTTCGGATGCAATTTTACGGTCTCTACGACCGGTGGGAGATAGGCAGTATCACATCCCTCGCGGTGGGCTTTTTCGGTGGGTTTCCTGTCCGAACTATTTCGGCGAAATCCTAGAATGGTCGGCCTGGGCCACGTTGACCTGGTCGTTGCCGGGGTTAGTTTTCGCGGTCTGGACGGCAGCGAATCTGGTGCCCAGGGCGCTGGCCCATCAGCGATGGTATCGACGAACGTTCCCCGAGTATCCACGCGAGCGCAAGGCCGTCATTCCATTCGTGCTTTGAAGTAATGCACTCGACGATTGTTTGTGGTACAATTCGCTTCAGGATACATGAGCTACCCTCGCAAACTCAAAGGATACAACTATGTGCAACTTTAAAGGAATCCTTTTCGCAACCATGTTTACGATTTCCTGTAATGCGGTTTTTGCGAGCACCACTCTCTTCGTTGCTAGCGACGGAAATGATGCTAATTCCGGAGCCGAGGCCGCGCCTTTTGCATCGCTCGAGCGGGCGCGGGATGAAGTTCGCCGGCTCAGAAAATCGGGGGCAAATCCCGGGCAGATCACAATCCGCGTTCGCGCCGGCACCTACCATTTCCGCAAGAGCTTAGCTTTTGGTGCTCAAGACTCAGGTACCGAAGACGCGCCTGTGGTATGGCGGGCAGACAGCGGTCAGACGCGATTGTGTGGCGGAGAGTTCCTGCCCAGCGATGCGTTTCAGCCCGTCAGCGACAAGCGTGTCGTTGCCAGGCTTGATAGATCGGCTCACGGTAAGGTAATGCAAATCGATCTTAAAGCTCTCGGTGTCAAGCAACTCGGCAATTTCCCCGACTGCTTTGTAAAGTTGCCGGCAGTGCCCGAACTTTTCTTCAATGGGCGGCGTCTAAAGCTCGCACGATGGCCCAACGATGGTTGGGCCACGATTGACAAAATTATTGATTCCGGGTCCATACCCCGTATAGGCGACCACTCGGGCAGGTCTGGTGTTTTTCAGTACAGCGGCGATCGGCCCTCGCGATGGAATCTCGACAGCGGCGTCTGGCTTTCGGGATATTGGTGCTTCGATTGGTATAACGAAACCATTAGAGTGCGAGCTATCGACGGTAACGGACGGCAAATCACGCTGGCCACGCCGGCACACTACGGCTTGAAGCAAGGCAATCCGTCACCGCGGCGATACTTCGCCGTCAATCTAGTAGAAGAGTTGGACAAGGCGGGCGAGTATTACATCGATCGCGACAAGGGCCTGCTTTACCTTTGGCCGCCGTCAGCAATTCGTGATGCGCGGATATTGCTTTCCACGCTTAACGCTCCCCTGATTGTTTTTAACGACGCCAGACATATCGTGTTTAGCGGTTTCACGGTGGAGGTGGGGCTTGGCAACGGTATCGATGTGATTGGCGGAAAGGACATTCGCATAGAGTCTTGCGAAATTCGCAATGTCCGCCAGTCGGGGATAAACGTTGCCGGAGGAAACGCCCATCGAGTTCTGAGATGCGATATTCACGACACGGGCGAAGGCGGTCTCGCAATGTATGGCGGCGATCGCAAAACCCTAAAACCTGCCTGTCATGAAGCATTGGATAACCACATCTGGCGTTTCTCGCGTCTGCAACGTACCGGCAGCGTCGGGCTAAGGCTCGGCGGTGTCGGAAATCGTGCCGCGCACAATCATATCCACGACGCGCCTCACATGGCGGCCACGATTCACGGCAACGACCACGTCTTTGAATTGAATATAATACACGACGTTTGTACGTCATCGGACGACGCCGGTGCTCTTTACAAGGGCCGCAATCCTTCTTGCCGTGGAAACGTGATCCGCAACAACTATTGGCACGACATCGGAAGCAAACTGGGGCACGGCACGGCGGCAATCTATTTCGACGACGGCGATGGTGGCGACACGGTTTATGGAAACATATTCGTCCGTTGCGGTTATCCCGGCAAGGGCCCTTTCGGAACCGTCTTTTCGCACGGCGGTCACGATAATCTGGCGGAAAACAACATCTTTATAGATTGCCAACGAGCTCTCGGCTCCGCGCCATGGAATGACATCCGCTGGAAGAAAACCATCGACGGCGGGCATGACTGCTTTTGGCAAAAACTTTTGCTAAAAGATGTGGATATTACCAAGCCGCCGTACACCACGCGTTATCCGGCGTTGCTGGGATTCATGGATCCTCAAGCGGGCCAAGCGAGGCTGAATCGCTCGAAAAACAACGTCTTCATTAACTGCGGGGAGATCAAATCCGGGAACTGGACAACCGACCCGGCAACCATCTGGGTAACGGACACGGACCCCGGGTTTGTGGATCGAGCCAGCGGTAATTTATTGCTACGAGCAGACGCGGAAGTTTTCGAGCGTTTGCCGGGATTCAAGCCCATACCGTTCGACAAGATCGGTCCTCGAAAAAATCAGTAGACCCGCGACAGGTTATCATGCCGTTTGTGCTTTGAAACGCGAGCGCAGGGAGGGGATGATCTTGTCCCATACGATATAGAGATATGGAACTCCCATGTTGAAGAGGAATAAGGTTTCGTAGACGAGTAAATCGATTCCGGTCGGACGGATATTGAAAACGTTGAGTGGGATCTCCATCATGAAACTCAGCATACATCCGACCCAGAAGAGGTAGACGATGGTTGTGAAATTGTATCGCAAGATCGCCAAGAGCAGATACCCGGTGATTACCATGCCAATTTGCAGCCAGACTTGGCTTTGCATGTGGCGGACGGTCATGATCGGGTCGTCGTTGATATAAAGTAGCGAAGA
>CAZISU010000264.1:0-7264 GCA_964541935.1 uncultured Planctomycetaceae bacterium
GCTGGTTTTCGCGTGGCAAGTGTTCCTGAGCCTGGGCCCGGCGATGCCAACAAAGATGGGGTGGTTAACGATTCCGACGCCGCCATCGTGGCCGCGAACTGGTTGAGGCAAAGCGATGCAAACTGGAGTATGGGTGATTTCAACGGCGACGGGGCCGTCAACGATATTGATGCTACACTAATGGCTGCCAACTGGGGAAGCAGCGGAAACGCTTCCGTCCCCGAGCCCGGCAGCATCACCTTGTTGCTATGCGGGCTGGCGGGCTTGGCGTTGCTAAGAAGGCGGCGGTAGAACGTTTGGTCGAAAAAGCTGTCGGCCAGGTCTACCATAAACGATTCAGCCGATCGAAAACCACCCTGGAACGCGATCTAGAAAAGCTACGCCAGCGAGGCTTGATGCGATTCGATGGTGAGAAGAGAACCGGGTGTTGGCGCTGTGCGTGAGGGGGTTGCTTAAAACTGCCATCCACCTGACTCCTACCGCGGCTTTTCGGTCGACTTCGAACCGGGTCCTTGAACATACTTTTTGACTGTTCGCCAGTTCATACCGATGCGTTTACCCGCCGTCTCGTAGTTCCGACCGACTTGCTCATAGACCATTTCACAGTAGACGCCAAGCAAATCGTCTGCAGACAAGCCGTGCTTGGCAACAGTGTGGAGAGCCTTCTCTATGTCGTTGAACTTACGATGTCTTATGATCTCGACGGGATTGTATTTTCCGCGTATCACAATATTTCGTGCGCATTGCTCCAATTCACGGAAATTCCCAGGCCATGAGTGCTTGGGTAACTTCTTGCGTATATATTGCCTCACCTTTGTCGCCATGGCTTTGCAGTCGTCTCCTACCACCCGCCTAGTAGCAAATAGCACCAGTTCGTTCAGATCCTTTGGTGACTCATCCAGCTGGGTGCGAAGCATTGGAGTCTCAATGACATCGCCGCAGAGGCGATAATAGAGATCCTTCCGGAACCGCCCCTCGTGGACCTCTTCAGCGAGATCACGGTTGGTTGCGGCAATTATCTTCCCCTTCCACTCCTGTTTATCCTGCTCGCCAATTCGGTAAAATGTCCTCGTCTCAATCGCCCGCAAAAGCTTCACCTGGACGGAGTGATCTAGTTCACCGATCTCATCCAAAAACAGGGCGTCTGAGTCGTTCGCCGTTTCGAGCCAGCCTTTTTGATCACAGTCCGCACCCGTGTAAGCACCTCTGACGTGGCCGAACAGTTCGGATTCAATCAAGGTCGCGGGCATGCCCGCCAAATTCACGGCGCGGAAGGAGTCGGCAAAATCCGTCTCGAACTGTTTCTTTTGGGAGTCGAATGGGATGTACTGCGACATGCCAATAGCTCTGGCAACCAACTCCTTGCCCGTGCCGGTATCGCCGGTGATGAGCGTGTTGAAGTCGCTCATACGCGTGTGCAGTCTCTCCAAGTAATGGTGAAAGTCGCGAGTGAAGATCGAGTTCCATACTTGCTCGCGAAGTCGTATAACCGATTCAGACGATCCAACGATGTAATCGAAAATGTGACGAAATGCCCTGCGTACTTGAAAGAACGAGGCGAACACATGTTCCGGGGAGAGTTCAGTTCGCAATTGTGATCCGAGTACGCAAAAGAACTCATCGAAATCCTCCAGAAACTCTTGCCAGAGTTCCCCGACAGTGTTGGTTTCACGGGTGGCGATTAGCTCATCAAATCCCAGCCGGTGGCGGCGGTACAACAGATATAAAATCAGGTGTTCGTACAGCAAACGCCCTTTTTTGTTAGGCTTCACTCCGGCCTTGAGCTTCTCAAGCAACTCCTTCGCAAGTTTCTCCGTCCGTTCGGTAAGCAGAACAAAGTTAGGATGCTCGCGGATTTTTTCCTCGCTCCAAAGGTGGACTGTCCCCGACCGATGAAACTCAGGACCAAGAGCTTCCTCCTCCAGTTTCATCCATTCAGGTGAAAAGGGATTTGAGAGGGCTAACTTGGACAGGCTCTCCAGGAAACTGCGAGATTTTAGAAATGGCATTTTGTCCTCCCCGGTTAATGGTCCAAGGCCATGAATGCTGTGTGGGGCGTGACCTGCAGCAGACATCCAGTGTAGGCATACCGACTAAGAATGTCGATAGCCACCGACAGGCAATGCCGTAGACGAACTCCACTGGTCGTATGGCCTGCACGGCTCGCCTGCCGCAATGGCATACCATGGCAAACAGATTCAAGTGAATCACAGCTTGTTTTCAGGAAGCTGCAAATGTTTCTATTGACATTGGCACGGTATTTGCCGCAGTACACAAAGTAAGCTGTCACCTTCGGCCAAAATGCATCGACGATTCTAACATAGAATAATCTGGCCGGCCAGCATTGATTGCCCAACCTTGAACAAATCCCACCTACCTGATCTGGCCGCGACAGCGAAAAAGGAGACTCTGACTCGAAAGCCAACAGCCTTTCGATAGAAGTCTCTGGTTCGATGTATTTTTCGTCCAAGCCTCCCTTAACCGGAGGCCTTGAACACAAAGTCCGTTATCTTCGGTGTTACCCGGCTCCTGCCGCCAGGCAGGTGCGTTTCTCAGGAGGGAGATCAGTTATGGCCGCTTGGGCTCTCGTTGTTTCTTTAATACTGCTGTTTGTGGTATCGGTCTACGTCATCACCCGCATTGTCGCTCACCGCATAAACCAATGGGCTGAAGCAATGGTTTGTTCTTTTGGTGTACCGCCATTGCAGGAAGAAATACAGGAGGAGGAACACGAAGAGGAACAGGGCGTGAGTGCTGGCAGCGCAACGAAACGACCAAAATCGTTGCAATACAACGGCCACATGCGTGGCGCAAATATCGAGTCGTAGACGACCTTGATGCTGCAATCCTCGCCCGGCACTGGATGATGAGCGTCAATGACATAGACGATGAAGAAGACGTCCATGACAAGGTTTTTGCGATGGTTGGCTCGGGTGACGACAAGCTTGGCTTGCTTGATGAGTAGTGTCACCCGGCGAGCAGGGAGGGAATAATGTATTGCGTGTTGTCCATGGCATTATAATCGTGTAGTTGGTTTCGCGTCAGATCTTAGTAAAAAGGGCGTTGCCTTATGGAAATATTAATCGACGGCGAGCCCTTGAGTGAATTGCAAAAAATCATGCTCAGGATGGCGTTGGAAAACCGCGAGGCAGCAGGAGTCGTTGTGCGAAAGGTGCTGTCCGATTATGAAATCTGGACTGGTGATGGGGAGGGCAATGTTATTGATAGACAGAAACATCAATCCTATAAATTGGAATCGCCGGACAAAGAAGACTGGGTGGATCTCAAAGACACGTATGTAATACAACAGTATTTTGGAATCGCCTATACTTTGACATTCGAAGAAGTATTCGGTATTTATACTGGAGCCAAAGATAAGATAGAGTCTAAACAGTATCATGCTGCAGAAAAGTTAATTCATGATGACATTCTTGAGTTAGCGGATGAATTTAGGTTAGTCGAGTCTTATTTATGCGGGCCAAGTAGTTGGAGCGGATTGCCGAGACAAATGGCGTTTAACTTGCATGAAGAAGGCGTTGAGATTGCCAAGAAACTCCGTTGCCATGCGGATGGGAAAAAATTGGATCTTTCTCAGTTGGAGCCGGAACTCATGTCTAGTTATAGGCATGAGTTAGAGCAAATGGGAGTGCCTGAAGACCAGGTGCTACCCGAAAGAACACACCATCCGCAGAATCCACCATGGACTGAAATCCCGATCGGCACCACACATACAACTGGTTTTAGGCCTGATCCCAAAACTCCAGATCAGTTTAAATCTGTCCCCGAAGTTGTGCCCGCGTCTACCCCTGCACCCGAGCCTGCTCATGATAGTAACGGCACGTCCGTTGGTCGAGGTTCCCGAAAACCGAAATCGGCTGACGCGTCCAACTGGCAGGCATCCTTGCGGCAAATCTGCTTTGCGATTGTCGTCGTCACCGCTTTCGTGGGCGTGAAAGCCTGCTTCAAATTGATCGAGGATCGCCAGAAAGCCATCGAGCATGAACAATCTATGAAGCAAACTTGGAGCGAGTTGCAAAAAGAAATACACAGGCCCGTGTTTGAACGGTGACTTACCGCCATGGGAAATATCTTCCGGTATCACTGGAGCAGACGATTCTCGCCCAACACTGGATGCTGACCGCCGAGGACATGGACGAAGAGGACGCCCGGGATTTGGTTTTTGCCGAGGTTGGCGCGACGGACGATGTGCTTGGGCTGTATGATGAGTAAACGCTGGCCAGTCCTACCAGCAGCAATTCAGCCGATCGAAAACTACCTTGGAACGCGATCTGGAAGAGCTACGCCAGCGAGGCTTGATGCGATTCGATGGTGAGAAGAGAACCGGGTGTTGGCGCTGTGTGTGACGTTTTGTGGAGTTTGAGCGAAATGGGGCACCGGTTAGACGCCATACGTATTACGCCCATCTTCTATTATGCCGGCCCAAAGACTATACTTGAAACGATGCCGTCGTGGGCATATAATCGGTTCTCGAAAAATCGTAGTGATTGTTTGCGTCGCGTTTGAAAAAAGTATTGTTGGCTGGGGGGGAGGATTTATGGGGTTGGGCTTGTCCAAGAGACCATTGCCCTGGGCCGCATGTCTTTCGGCCTGCTACCGACTTTCATGTCGCGGCTCGAACGCGACCAAAAAGCCAACTCCACGAAGCCCTACCCACACTCATCTGCTAGTTCGAAGTCTCCGAGAGCAACTACCACCAGGTGGAACACATCCTTGAAGAAGTGGAGCTCCGGCCGATGACTGTGATGGAAACTTATCTGGACAAGTGTTATCCGGATGAGAATGGGAATGAATAGTGTTTACTTCTAGTTTCCTTAACATCTTGAAATGGACTAACCACAATGCCGAACTTGGATTTGATCGAAGCCTCACTAACGGGGCCAATGGACTGGGGACGAGTGGAGTTGCTTGTATTCGACATCCTGACCCAGGATGATTTTCCAAGGCTCCGCAAGCTTGGGGGCACCGGCGATGAAGGTGCTGATGCGATTGAAGAGGCCTTCTACCAAAATGAACAGCGGGTAGAGACTGTTGTGCAAATCACGTCGGAGAAAACTCAGCTTAGCAAGTTCAATCGCACGGTAGCGCGATTGAAAAAGTGTAAGATCGAGTTTGATCAACTAGTAATTGTTTACCGTGATCCAGTAGATAACAAAACACGACGAAAAATTCGGGCGTCCGCGGCCGCAGAAGATATCGCAGTCGATATCCGTGACCAGTCTTACCTCGTTTCACAACTCGGAAAGTTGGAGAATGGTATCTTTTCACGCTACTTTGAAGATGTTAAATCACAGTTCGCTACACTTCTCGATGCAGGAGACCCTCTTAAGGAAGCCGATGATCGGCTCGTTCACGCGATGTTGGTGTCACTGGCAGCGTACGTTGCTAATCCAACTGCTCGTATGGTGCGAACTACCCTTTTCGACAGAACCGTCATCGCCGTCGTGGTAGGACACGACGACGTCACGACAATCGAATCACTAGGTATCCATCTCCGGACACTGCTTCCTGGCGAGACGGCTGATTCGGCAAGGTTAGAAGCGTCGTTACAACGGCTCGAAAAAGAAGGTCTCTGCCATCGCATTAACGGTATTATCAAAGCAACTGATCAGGCCGTGGAAGCCATCGGCGCAACATTGATCAGACTAAAGGGCATCTTTGATCGGATGCTCGGTCAACTAATTCATGATGTTAAACACCGGCACAAACTTAGCGACGCACAATGTGGCTACCTCGATCGAAACCTCAGAAGGGCATTGACACATCTCGTGCGACTTATTGAGCTTACCGATTCGATTCAGCAAGAGGCAATTATTGAGGTGCGTCGGGATGAAGATACCTTCCGAGGCATCCTAGTTTCGGGCCTCAATCAGAATATTGCCAGAACCGCTGTTGCATCACTTACGGCCTTTGTTAGAGACGAAGCCAATCAACCAGCTCTGGCCGCCCTTACTCGCGCCTACGCTACGATGAGGCTCCGGAATATGGATCCTCTGGGAAAACGGTGGCAGGCGGCGAATCTTGCCCGTTCGGTTATGCTTCTGGATACAGATGTTGTTCTGCGTACACTGATTGAGGAATTACCCGAGCATGCCCCGATATGCTCTTCACTGCGATCGCTCCAGAGTGAAGGTGTTCGATTAATTGTCCCTCTTTCCGTACTGCAAGAAGCGGTGGACCATATTAGTAGGGCCGAGCGTACATTTCGGAGATTTGGCGGTTCTCTTGCTCGGATGACACCGGATATGGTGGAAAACGACGTGTGGCACGCCATCGTACAAGGCTTCTACCACTCGGAGCACGGAGCTACCGTGGCTGAGTTCCACACGTATTGGAGTAAGTACTATGACAAAGATAATGCCCTAGGTTTTGGTCGCTTCCTGTTAGAGAATCGCATTGCATGCGAAATCAGCGACTGTATCTCTATCGACGCTGATGACCAAGATGCATCTGACACTATCGCTAGGGACGTGATGGCAAAAAAGGAGCCCGGACGTCTCAAGGCCGAGTATCGCGCCGAAGACGAGATGGAAGAACGGACAGTGGAACATGTCGCGTTCGCACTATTCGTGGCGAGACTAGCGTACAGTGAGGGCCGGAGTATACCTTTGGGGTACTTGGTCAGCAATGACACTGTCTTCAGGCATATCCAGTCTCTTCCGACCTGGGGTGATCGGCCACGCATCCACATGAACATCCCCGCCGTCCTGACGCTTGCGGAATGGGCTTGTGGAATCCGACTTACAGATCAGCAGTTGGTTGGGATGGTATTTAACCCCGTGCTCGCTGCAGCTGCGGAAGATATTTCGAAAGACCTTCTGCCCCTAGCCAAAATTGGAGTGGAGTTGCGTAACGTAGACCCGCGCCGACTAGAATGGGATGTCAAGAAGGACCTCCAAGCCCGCCTGCTTGAATATAAACACACCTCCGAGGCGTCATCTATCGAGGCTCGAATCGAAAGCGGAATCGCGCTTGCAGAAAGTGCACAGGATATGGGATACAAGATCGATCCGAACATTGGAGAGGTTGTGGCTGAATACAACAGCGTTCTGAAAGATCGAGCGGACGAGCACGAGCGTCGGCAACAGGCGGAGGCGCTCGCAAAGAGTCTTGTTGACGCTGCAAGTGGGCTAACAAAAAAAGGAAAACGACGTGTTAATGCCATCATTCGGGAAATTGGCGGTCTTCCTGTCTATACTACTAACCTCAAAGATCGTTAAGTTTTTGACAAAGTTATTAAGCGGCG
>CAZISU010000265.1:0-7263 GCA_964541935.1 uncultured Planctomycetaceae bacterium
CCTGTCGTATCAAGATCATTTTTTTGTTAAAAGGCAAAAGGGTTAACGGCGTTGCGTGGCACCCGGCGTAGGGCATGGTTATGTGACACGCTCCGCCTCTGGGCGAGCAGCATACCATCGGATGACCTGCTGCGCAGCGATCCTGGTGCATCTACTGAAAATAGCTAGTTCCTGCTGTGGACATTCGTCGCCCGTTGGGACATGGTTCGCCTTTGCATGGGCGGTCCAGTTCCTTGTTGCACAAAGTGCTTTGGCAAACTTCTCCACCGCAGCGTCCTTTTGCTTTCTTTTCGTGGAGCCCGTAATAACTTTCAGGTCACTCAAGAACGATGGGCAATCCTTGGCCAATTCTGTTGCTTCACAGCAGGCAATCGCCGTGAGGATAATTGCCTCACGGTCCTTTCTGTAAGAGCGTTCTTCGGCAAACAGTTCTTCTAATTCAAGAATGTAGTTTGCGGAAGGATTTAGCGCAGCAGGACTCTGTAATTTGGTGCGAATAGTCTCTGTTAATCGGAGCCTGAGCACAGTTTGCGCGACGTACTCAAATACCTTCGTGAAGTAAAGAATCTCTATTTCGGGATCATTTACGCAGGCCGCCTTGTTGTATATTTCAAGCAACTCAGGTACACCCGATCCAGTCAAGAGGTTTCTAAGTGGTAACAGTTTGGGCAACTCCTCCTCGTCTTCATCCCATTCGAAGGATTCCCCACGAGGACTGGGACGAAGGTCCACGCCGACAGTTGCGCTGACTTCAAATCGAAATGCTGCAACAATTGCCCGTATTTCTTTCTTTTCAACAGGGCAGTTCCACTCCACCTGAATGAACAGATCTTCAGCAAGCACTGGCGGAAAGTGTTTGGTGTATTCGCCATTAGCCGCAATAAGGAAGCCGAACGGAGTGTAGTCTGTCACAATGGAGCATGTGACAACCGTATCACCCAGACGGAATTCTTCGTTGAGACTATCGACAATATACGATCCATCAAGTCCCCAGAACATTGGCTCAACTCGCAAGTAGTATCTCTTGGGTGTCCAGCATTCAAGGTTTCCTTCAAGTTGTGATTGCTCAAGTTCGTCAACGAGACAAATAAACTCGTTGTATGGTATGGACATCGGATATTCGCAGGGCCACAACAGCAGTTCAAATGTGTCGTCAGCTTTGACAGTAACATCGTCCTCATACTCACTGGGGTCGAAATCCTCGGCTGCTGGATTGAACGCATCGCTCGCAAACTCGTATCCATCATCGAGGAGTTTCTCCATTCTCTGCATCGCAGATGTGAGCTGCTCCTGTAATTCAGGCGGATCGTAGGAAAGCATTGCATTCGTCCTTTTTGCAGTTAGGGTTGCTTCCGGCGGGTGGCCCCATCAGTTCACTCCAGGTTCCACAGACTACTTGTCCGTCAGTGCTAGGCGGCGAAACGAAGAACGGTCCTTATTCTATACCAAAACCGCCAAAGATTGCTCCCTAGATGGCCAATTTACGTTGAAAAACGTGGCACCCCTCCCACTCTCCGCCCTACTGCCTATCAACCCCGCCCCTGTCAAACAATAAGCATCTCACGCACCACCCCACTGCCCTTTGAAGACACTCCTTAAACCCTTCCACACAAACAATTTCCGCCTCCTTCTTTACCCCAACGGCCAACGTTTGCCCAGTGCCTGGCGTTGGATTTCTGTCAACTGCTTGATGCCGGAGCGGGCTAGGCGGAGCATGGCGGAGAGTTCTTTTTCGCTGAAGGTGGCTTCTTCGCCGGTGCCTTGCACCTCGACGAAACGACCGCCGCCGGTCATTACCACGTTCATGTCGACCGCGGCCGAGACGTCCTCGATATAGTCGAGATCCAGTACGGGGCGACCATCGACTATGCCCACACTGACTGCCCCCACGCTATCGCGGAAAGGCGTTTTGCGCGGGTCGGGCAGATCGCGGCGGATGGTATAGACGGCGTCGGCCAGGGCGATCATGGCGCCGGTGATACTGGCGGTTCGCGTCCCGCCGTCGGCTTCGAGCACGTCGCAGTCGACGGTTATCATGCGTTGCCCGAGTGCGTCGAGGTCGACGACCGCGCGTAGGCTGCGACCGATGAGTCGTTGAATTTCGCTGCTGCGGCCGTCGATTTTTCCGCCCCGCTCGCGACGCTTACGGGGGCTGGTGCTGCCGGGCAACATGCTGTATTCGGCCGTTACCCAACCGCGATTGTCGTCGGCCATCCAAGGTGGCACGCGCTCGTCGATACTGGCCGTGCAAAGCACCGTGGTGCGGCCGGCCATGACCAAGACGCTGCCCGGGGCCGTTTTGGTGAAATTTCGCTTGACCTTAAAGGGGCGGATTTCGTCTACTTTTCGTTTGTCGTGACGCATTATGTTTGTGGATACTTTCGACAGGATTAACAAGATGTACAGGATGAATTATGAATCGGCTCTTTTAACGCTTGGGTTCTATCGGGCCATCCCTAGGATTTGAATCTATCCATTCGGCCAGCGTCAGAATCAAAATCGTGTCGATGTCGTCGCGGATGTTTTCGGGGATGGGGATGACGAGATTCTTGGCGTCGACTGTTACGCCGTCGAGCTTCTTGCCGTCGAGTGTTGTAACGCCCTGGATGCCGTTGGGCGGGGCGGCCAGGGTAAGTTTGCCGTCGGCGGGTACTTTTAAGACGTGCAGGTAGACGGTCTTGTCGCCTTTGATTGTGGAGACGCCCCAGTCGGACGGCGAATAGGGACCTTTGCGTGTGCCGTAGATCGACTGGCCGTTTTTACGCAGCCACCCGCCCATCTCGCCCAGGCGCGAGACCATCTCGGGCTGGATGGTGCCGTCGGGCTTGGGGCCCACGTTCAGAAGCAAGTTGGCACCGGCGCCGGCCGCCTTAATCAGGTAGTGCAGGCAGGTTTTCGTCGACTTGAAGTTCTTGTCCGTCTTGGAATAGCCCCAGGTTCCGTTCATCGTCAAGCAGGTTTCCAGCGGCATGTGAGCAACCTCGGCCTTATTGAAACCGGCCTTGTTGTGGCCGGGCAGGTCTTGCTCGAACATCTGAAAATCTTCGCCCGGCAGGGGCGTGACGTGATGGTTGTTGCCCACCAAGGCCTGCGGCTGGGCCGTGTGGATGCGGTTGTAGCACTCGGTCATCGACCAGTCGGCCTTGGGTTTGTCCCAAATTCCGTCGAACCAGATGCCGCCGATCTTACCATAGCGGCCGCTGCAAAGCTCGTCGACCTGGGCCAGGTAGTATTCTTTGTATTTGTTCCAGTCGCCTGAATCTGGACGGGCCGAATGTCTGCCCGTGCCGCCGCGCGGATAGAAGTCCGCATGGTGCCAGTCCAGCGGCGAATAGTAGAAGAACAACTTGATGCCCTGCTTCTCGCACTCGTCGGCCAGCATCTTCAACACGTCTTTCTTGTAGGGCGTGCGCTGGACGATATCGTAATCGGAAACCTTGGAGTCGTACATGGCGAAACCATCGTGGTGTTTCGACGTGATCGTGATGTATTTCATGCCGGCGTCTTTGACCATCGACACCCATTGGGCCGCATCGAATTTCACCGGGTTGAACTGCGGCGGAAGCTTTTCGTAATCCTCGACGGTCATTTTCGTGTTGTGCATGACCCATTCACCGTTGCCCAACACGCTGTAGACGCCCCAGTGGACGAACAGTCCGAACTTGGCGTCTTCAAACCAGCGAACGCTTTGGGGATCGGCCTGTTTGGCCGTGACGTCAGCGGCGGCCGCCGAAAGGGGGCATATGGCAACGGCAAGCAAAATCGACAACAATAGTGAAATTCTCATGATACTTTCTCCAGGTGATGGTTGCGTGGGGGGTAATGTAGGGTGTGTCCAAATACAAAATGATCGAGTAAAATGACTTACAGAACTCATACTATATCCGCGGAAGATTCCGAATTCAAGCAACCCAGAACATCTCTCGATAGGCAAACCCACCATGGTGCTACGATTCTTGCTGCGAAATTGGCTCCAGGGAGTGGCTCGCGATAAAATCCGCGAGAAGGTCGTCGGGACCGCGCAAGAGAAAATGGACGAGATGCGCGGCGAGTTTCACGAAAAAGAAGGGCAGACCGAAACGGATGCCGATCTTTCCGTCGACGTGGGCATTGTCTTCGCACTTTCGTTCGAAGCGGGCGGTACGGCCGATCTGCTCGATTCGTTTTCAACGACTCGCGGCAGCGGATTCACGTCGCAACACGGTCGGCTGGCCGGGCGTCGGCTGGCTTTGTTCGAGTCGGGCGCCGGGCCGAGTCGGGCGACCGTGGCCACCGAAGCCTTGATCGAAACGCACCGGCCGCAGTGGGTGATTTCGGCCGGGTTCGCCGGCGGGCTGGTTCCGCAGTTGAAGAGGCACGATATTGTCATGGCCGATTCGGTCGTAAACGCCGCCGGTCGACGGCTGGGTATCGACCTCAAGATCGATGCGGCCACGCTGCCGCCGGGCGTACACGTGGGACGCATTCTCTCGGTCGACCAGATCGTGCGTTTGCCCCGCGACAAACAATCGCTGGGCCGCGCGCACGAAGCCCTGGCGGTCGACCTGGAAAGTTTTGCAGTGGCCGAAGCCTGTCGCCGTCGCGGGGTACGATTCTTGGGCGTGCGAATCATTACCGATACCATGCACGAGCAACTGCCCGTCGACATCCAACATCTTACCGACCAAACGACCGCGGCGTCGCGCTTGGGGGCGGCGATGGGGGCCGTCTGCCGCCGCCCGTCCAGCATGAAGGACATGTTGCAACTAAAAGAAAACGCGCTGCTGGGGTCGGATCGCTTGGCTCATTTTCTCGACGGCATGGTTCGGCAATTGGTGCCGCTGGACGAGGTCCATGACGATGGGCTATGATTGCCGTAGGCCGGGTTGCAACCCGGCATTTGTGCTGGTTGACCACTTTACCGCCGGGTTACAACCCGGCCTACCAACTTCAAAAGATACAAAAGAGTTAAAAATGAAGACCCGAGTTTTCCCTACGGCCGTGCTGGCTGGTGCCTGTCTTTTTGTGGGGCTTTTTAGTGGAGCCGATTGGTCGCGTTTTCGCGGCCCACAGACCGCCGGTGTGGCCGACGAGACGAACGCTGCGGGCGTGCCACTTTCTTGGGAAGCGGATGAGAACGTGGTTTGGAAGACGGCCTTGCCGGGCCCGGGCGCGTCGAGCCCCATCGTCGTGGGCGAGCGTGTCTTTATCACCTCTTACAGCGGCTACGGGTTGAGCAAGGACGAACCGGGCGAGCAGTCTAACCTGCGCCACCATCTGCTGTGCGTCGATCGCACTAGTGGCAAGATCCTTTGGGAAAAAACCACCAAGGCCAAATTGCCGGAAAAAAGCTACGAGGGGTTCATGGACTTCCACGGCTACGCTTCCAGTACGCCGACGAGCGACGGTCAGGCGGTGTTCGCCTTTTTCGGTCGCTCGGGCGTGTATGCATACTCGCTCGACGGCGAACTCTTGTGGCAAGCCGACGTGGGCACGAAGATTCACATCTGGGGTTCGGGTGCGTCGCCCATTCTTTACAAAGACCTGCTGATCGTCAACGCCTCGATCGAGAGCGGCTCGGTGATTGCCTTAGATAAACGCACGGGCAAAGAGCAGTGGAAAGTGAGCGGCATCAGCGAATCGTGGAGCACGCCCTTGGTTGTAACCTTACCCAACGGAAAAGACGAGTTGGTCGTGAGCATGCACAGTAAAATCTTCGGCATCGATCCCGCCACGGGCGAGAAGCTTTGGACCTGCGCTAGCGTGAAGGATTACGTCTGCCCGTCGGTAATCGCCCACGAAGACGTGGTTTTCGTCTCCAGCGGACGCAGGCCCTTGACGCTGGCCGTACGCTGCGGCGGACGCGGCGACGTGAGCGATACGCATGTGTTATGGGAACTCAAAAAGACGCCCGCCGTGCCCACACCCTTGTATCACGACGGGCACCTCTACTGGCTAGACAAACGCATGGCCGCCTGTGTCAACGTCAAGACCGGCAAGTTAATTACTAAGAAACGGGTTAATGGGCTGGGCATAGTGTACGCGTCGATGGTCTTGGCCGACGGCCGATTGTATGCCATCAGCCGCGAAAAGGGCACGGTGGTTATGGCCGCCGAGCCTTCCATGAAAGAACTGGGCAGAAACGATCTCGGCGACGAAAGCATCTTCAACGGCACGCCGGCGGTCGACGACGGTCAATTGCTGATCCGCTCGGATCGCTATCTGTATTGTATTGGGAAGTGAGAGGGCAGAGGGATTGTAAATGAATTGAAATGGCCGAAATAAGCCGGTTTTCATTTGATTGATGCAAACTCAAAAACCACACGAAAATAGCAGAATTCTCGTTTAGCCCGGTCGCTTGCGACCGGTGTGCGGCAAGTGGATTGTGATTTATCCACAAACTCAAAGGCTAGAACTCGGGCCGCGGCTTTGTGGCGTTGGCCCGAGTCTAATGGTTACCTGTTATGTTTGCGGAGCGACTGGGGTAGCCGCTGCCGGCGCCGCAGCACCCTCTTCGGCCGGCTCGTCCAGGCGAACCAAAGTCCAGCTTTGCGTGGCCTCGGAAACGAAATGGACCAGCACCGCGGCTTCGTCTTTGGTGAGGTTATAGATGCCCGTCTCCATCACGACGTCGGCGTTCTTGCCGTCTATAAAAGACCAGGCGGCGCGCTGGGTATCTTTATCGACCATACCTTCGACGTCTCGTGTCGATTCGGTCGATTCGTTATACAGCGCTCCGGCGATTACGCCATCCTTGCTGACGGCCAGTTGCAAGAGCAGGTTGCCGTCCTCCACACCTTCTTGCACCACGGCGAAAACACCCAGCGGCATCCACTCGATTTCCTTGGCCTTCTCGTCGTCGATTTGGGGAGCACTCTCGACGATCGCGTGGGCCTGCTCGTAGTACTCTTCGCCGCTACAAGCGGGCTGGCTATCGATGTAGACGGTGTCGTCTTCGTAGTAGACGTTGCCGCCATAGCCATAGTCATAGTAGATGGGATTCGTCCAGCCATGAACGATCCAACCGGTTACCGCGCCGGCCGTTGCCCAGCGCCACCAGTGGCCCGGTCGATAGCGGCCATTATGCCAGCCGTGCCAGCGAGAACCGTGCCAGCCATTCCAACCGGGGCGGAAGGGCAGGTTGGCAACATTATTACGATAGTGATTACTAACGTTAACGTTTACTCGGTTGCGGTCGACTTTGCCGGGACGGTTGCCGGGTCGTCCGGTGCTCGGGCGTCCGGGGGCGCCTGATCAGGCTAGCATTGAGTCGAAACTCAACAC
>CAZISU010000266.1:0-7255 GCA_964541935.1 uncultured Planctomycetaceae bacterium
GCCGCTTAATAACTTTGTCAAAAACTTAACGATCTTTGAGGTTAGTAGTATAGTAGATGCTCCCAACAACTAATGTGAATGTAGTGAAAAAGGTTTTCTGAAAAGGTAGTAATTAGGCCGATTCTCTGATAATCAACTTGGGTCTAACGGTCAGCGAACGGCGCGGCAGTTCGCCTCGCTCTTCGATCATTTCCACGAGCAGATCGATGGCCGCGGTTGCAAAGTCTTCGTTTTGCGGATCGAGGGTGGTGATTTCGGGATCGAAGAAGCTTGCGATCTTGAAATTACCTTGGCCGATAATGGCAACGTCATCGGGCACGCGGCGCCCCAGACGCCTGAGCGCTTTGATTAGCTGGGCGGCCCAGTCATCGTTAATTGCAATTATGGCGTCGGCCCTTTGCCGAACGACCAGTTCCTGGACAACCTCATCAGCCTTTTGATTTGAGACTTCATGTGGAGAAGGCAATAGCGTATCGTCTCCGACCCAAATAAGATTCGGGTCGTATTCTCGCGCATGTTGCCGCATGGCCTCAATATAGCCCTGACGACGATGGACGTTTGCCTGGTTGTAATCGTTCAGAACGATCATCCCCACCCGCCGTCGTCCATGAGCCAAGAGATGATCGATTGCCTGGTGGATACAGTCGGCGGCGTCGATGTGGATGAATCTACCGTGTTCGAAGGCAGGGCGGCGAAGGTAGACGACATTTTTAATACGAGAGAGTATCTCGGGCACGCTGCCGGGATGGTCGTGGTTTTCGTGCGACATGCAGATAACGCCGTCGAGTCCACGGCCGACGAAATCGTCAACGTATTTGGATACCTGATCCAGATCGTCGCCGATTTGTCCGACCAGAACCCGGTATCCTCTCTCCATGGCGGCACGTTCCAGGGCTGTAACGCGGTCGAAGAGCACAGGAGCGGCTCCGGCACCAATCAATATTCCCAGCAATCTGCTGCGAACCCCGCGAAGCTGCCTTGCGGCAAGGTTCGGCTGATAGCCCATACTCTTAGCTGTCTTCTCAATACGCAGCTTCATCTCCTGCCCAACCCGATCCGTTGGATCACCGCCTAACACGAGCGAAACGGCCGCCTGCGAAACCCCCAATTGTCTAGCAATATCGACTTGTCGAACGGTGATTTTTGGCATACCTGGCATCGCCATATAAGTGATAAGCAGTTGGTAATACGTATAACTGTAAGGCATAAGCGCCAACTGACGGAAGTTATACGAATAATCATCTAATTTACAGATATGACGTCAGACTGTCAAGTCTTGCGATAAGTTTTTTGCGAAAATACATATTTAGCGAAACCCGTGTGGAATTGTGCGGTGTCAGAATCTGCCATGCGATAGGTAGTGCCCTGATGTGAGCGATTCTCGATATCCTCAAGCAGAAGGACTCGCGTGGCAAGTTTGTCGCCCTGCGCGGAGAAGAATTGGCCCAACTGGCTGGCGGTCCCATGACTCGCCAAAACGACATCGCCGACGCGAGTCGACGCCTCCGCGAAAGAATCAAAAAGGTCATGTTGGATCGGGGAAATGTCAAAGGCACTCGACAGAACGTCATCACCAACGACCGGAGATACGGCTATTTCTTTTGCTATATATAGACTTACATCGCTACAATGCTAGAGAAAAGTTATCTACTGCGGAGTTCGAAATCAAAAGCATTCGGGCTGTCGGACGTCACTTCGGCGACCAACTCGCTTCGAATGTTATAGCGTGCCGGAATGAGCTGTGTCGCGGGGGGCGACATGGGACCGGGCATATCGTCGACCGTTGCCGAATCGCGCCGCGAAGCGAAGATTTTGACGGTATACGTCCCGGGAGGCAGCCCCTTGTCTTTCTTGATGGCGTAAGCTCCGCCTGCGATAACCGTTCCGCTGCTGGTTGTCCCCCGCTCTTGTTGTGGGCAAAACTCGATTGTGCCCTGCTCGATGGGAGTATTATTCAGGGTGACTTTTCCCGAAACGGGTTGCCGGTTCAGTGAGTTACCCGGCCCACAACCCAGCAGTGGCGCGAATACAACCAGGGCCAAACCCAGGATAAAGAAATATCGGTATTGCATGATGATCTCCAAATTCGTGAAAATGTAATATTGACTACAGAGTAGTTTGTCGAGTCGCTTGCGGCTCAATCAAGGAGTTGTTGAATGCCGATCGGTTTGTGTTTTTTGCGATACTGGCTCAGCGTCGTTCCGGTCCGCTTCTTAAAAACCGTACTCATGTATTCGACGTGCGTGAAGCCGGTGCGGTCAGCGATACCTCGTAGCGACAATTCCGACCGTGACAGTAGAGCCTTAACACGTTCGATCCGCACATCGAGGATCACGTCGAGAATCGACCGATTTACTGCCTTGCGAAAGCGAATTTGCAGCGAACTGCGAGATACGAGCATGTGACGCAGCAGATCATTCACATTTATTCCATCGAAGGCGTGTTCTCGGATGAAGCTAATTGCCTTGGCCACCATTGGGTCGTCAATGGCCATCACGTCGGTTGATTTACGAGTGACGATGCCAATCGGCGGGATACGAATCTCTTTTTCCGGGGGCGATTCCCCTTTCATCAGCCGGTCGAGCAGAGCGGCCGCCTCTCTGCCCATGCGGCGGTGGTCGGGAATAATACTCGTTAGTGGAGGATGGCAGAGTTCACAGGCGATGGATTCATTGTCGATACCGACCACGGCCACCTCTTCTGGAACAGCCACATTAGAACGATGGCAAGCATCCAGTAAATGCACGGCACGAAAGTCATGGCTAGCCAGCAGGCCGATCGGCTTAGGCCGTTTTCTAACCCAATCGGCTAATCGTAAGATCTCCTTGTCCCACGACTGTGGATGATATTGACTCTCGTTTTTGCCGGACCCGCAAAGATACTGACGGCAATCAAAGCCTGCTTCTTCAACTGCCTCGCGAAAACCTTGATAGCGTTGATCGGACCAGGCGAAACCTGGAAATCCGACAAAACCGAACTGCTTAAACCCGCGATCCAGGAGATGTCGGGCCCCCATCTGCCCGATTGCATCCTGATCGTTAAGGATCAATGGGGGGCTTACGCCGGTAGAAATCGTGGCATTGAGATTCACCACGGGGATGCTGGTCTTAGTGAGAGTTCCCGTGATTTTCGGTTCTAGCACGCGGGTGATAATACCATCGCCGTCCCAATTGTCCAGCGACGGCAAGGCTGGGTCGTATGGCGATCGTGGGTCGAAGTAGACCGACCACGGTCCGTTTTCGCTCACATATTCGGCCACGCCCTGCAGCAGGCGACGGCCATAGGACATCGTAGTTTCAATAATCAACGCTACTCGAGGTGGTGAACTTCTCCGTAGACCCGTTCGTCCGGCCTTCTTCATTGCTGGTCCTCTTTATGGATAGAGCCGCAACCTCAATGGCGGCATAAGCTAACTAAATGGGTGTCAGCAACGGTAACGATTATCTAATATTTCGTCAGGACTGATTGCCGCATGTCGCTTGGAGAAACGCGATATCACTCGATATTTTCTAGCATTTCGACCGTGTCGGGTCAAGTCTCAAGTGGAAATCGAATTGTATAAGAGTAAAACCCAATTGCTCATTGATCCGCATGCATGGCTTTACTATGATTGAAGCCGTGGAGAGTTCACGCAAGGACTTGCTTGCGGGATGAGGTGTACTGAACTGTTGAAAAGGAAACTAAGTGATGATTAAGAAGCACCTGGCTATTTTGGCGACTATCGCGTTTTTGGCCTGGGCGGCAATCCCTGCCAATGCCGCGGTGATTATGGTCGATTTTGGGGCCGACCTCGAAGAAACAACTGGCACGGACAGCCAGAGTCGAGCGTGGAACAATGTTTCCGGCGCTGTAGGTCAGATCGCTGCTAGCGGCCAGTTTGTATCCGACGCGGTAGACACTAGCGGCGCTGTGACAACGGTCGACCTGTCCTTAAACTTGACGGGAACCCCACACTTCAGTAGCCCTACCTCACGCGTGGGTTTTAGCGATACGTCCGTCGATGCGGCACCGTACAGCTATCCACTGACGGTCTATCGCGATGCAATCAACGTCTGGCCGGGCAACTATGTGGATCTAAAAGTCACGGGGCTTGCGATCGGCGAAACATACGACTTCAGCCTCTTCGGTTTGCGTGGCTCGTCGGTAGGCGGCAGCGGACCACGCGTGACATCTTACGCAATCGGCGCCGAGACATACACAATCGACTCTTGGAATAACCAGGACACCTTCGCGGTATTCAGCGGCATCAGCCCCAATGCCCAAGGCGAAGTAACGATCACCGTCAATGGCACGCCCGAGGACAACACCAACGGGTATTTGAACGCGTTGGAAATCGAGGGCAATACCGAAACGGTTCTGGTGGATTTTGGCGTGGACGTCGAAGAAACCGCCACCGACGGCATGAACCGGACATGGAACAATGTGTCCGGTATCGAAGGTCCACTCGCCGGTAGCGGCCAGTTCGTTACCGACGCGCTGGGCAGCAATGGCACGGCGACAACCATCGACCTTTCCTTGGAATTGACCGGAACTCCACATTTCAGCGACCCCGTCGCCAGTTCGGGCGATACGGTCGTCGATGCGGCTCCGTACGACTACCCCGATACGGCCTATACCGATTCGATCAACGTCTGGCCGGAAAATTTCGTGACGTTGGACGTCGAAGGACTTACGGTCGGCGAAACGTACGAGTTCCGCGTCTTCGGTTTGCGTGGCGCATCGGTCGGCGGTGCTGCCACACGTGCAACAACTTTCACAATCGGCGGCGAAACATACGAGATCGACTCCTGGAACAACCAGTCCGACTTCGCGGTTTTCAGCGGCATCAGCCCAGATGCCCAAGGTAAAGTATCGATCACAGTCAATGGTACGCCTGAAGCCAACACCAACGGATACTTGACGGTTATGGAGATCGAGGGCCTGTTCGCCGAGGGAGCCTCGGGGCCCCCCGCACCCGGCGATGCTAACGGGGACGGCGTGGTAGATGACGATGACGCCTCGACCTTGGCAAGCAACTGGCTGAAAACCGGCATGGACTGGGCCGACGGCGATTTCAACGACGATGGTGTGGTGGACGACGCCGACGCCACGCTATTGGCAACCAACTGGCAAACATCTACATCCGCCTCAGTCCCGGAACCGACATTCTTGATTATGTTGCTCGGCGCGTTGGCATTGTTGCCGATGCGGCGTCGACACTGAGAATATGCCCCTGCTGGGCGAGCCCCAAAACGGAACAGACGAAGAGGCACTTAACAACGTTTCGCATGTTGTGGGACAGCACCTTTGCAGAGTCTTTTTACAGGAAATCACACCAATGTCTAAGTCTTTTTTTGGAATGTTTGCGATTGTTTTGCTACTAGGCGTTGGCACGGCCGGCGCCGCAACGATCATGGTAGATTTCGGCGTGGACGCTGAAGAAACCGGTACCGACAGCCTGAGCCGAACGTGGAACAATGTGTCCGGAGCCGCGGGTCAGATCACCGCTAGCGGCCAGTTTGTTTCCGACGCGGTAAACACCAGCGGCACGGCAACAACGGTCGGCCTTTCATTGAACTTGACCGGAACTCCGCACTTCAGTAGCCCCACCTCGCGTCCAGGTTTCAGTGATACGGCCGTCGATGCGGCCCCGTACAACTATCCGTATACGGTCTATCGCGATGCAATTAATGTCTGGCCGGGCAACTATGTTGATCTAAAAGTCGCTGGGCTTACGGTCGGCGAAACATACGACTTCAGCCTCTTCGGTTTGCGTGGATCGTCGGTCGGCGGCAGCGGCCCGCGTGCGACATCTTACGCAATCGGCGCCGAGACATACGAGATCGACTCCTGGAATAACCAATCCGACTTCGCGATATTCAGCGGCATTAGCCCCAATGCCCAAGGCGAAGTAACGATCACCGTCAATGGCACGCCCGACGGTAACAGTAACGGCTACTTGAACGCGTTGGAAATCGCGGGCAGCACCGAAACGGTTCTGGTGGATTTTGGTGTGGACCTCGAAGAAACCAGCCTCGACGGCATGAGCCGGACGTGGAACAATGCGTCCGGCCCCAAAGGCCAGATCGCTGCTAGCGGCCAGTTCGTTACTGACGCACTAGGCAGCAACGGCACGGCCACAACCATCGACCTTTCCTTGGAATTGACCGGAACTCCACACTTCAGCGACCCCGTCGCCAACACGGGTGATACGGCCGTCGATGCGGCCCCGTACGACTACCCCGTGACGGCCTATGCTGATGCGATCAACGTCTGGCCCGGAAATTTCGTGACGCTGGACGTCGAAGGACTTACGGTCGGCGAGTCATACGAATTCCGCGTCTTCGGATTGCGTGGCTCATCGGTCGGCGGCGCCTCCACGCGTGCAACAACTTTCACAATCGGCGGCGAAACATACGAGATCGACTCCTGGAACAACCAGGACACCTTCGCGGTATTCAGCGGCATCAGCCCCGACGCCGAAGGTAAAGTATCGATCACCGTCGATGGCACATCCGCCGGCAACAGCAACGGTTATTTGACCGTCCTGGAAGTCGAAGGCAACTTCCAAGCAGTTCCCGAGCCGAGCACCTTGGTCCTGCTGGGCCTGGGCCTCGTTTTCGCCCTGCCCGTGGTGATCCGACGGCGGAAGTAGTCCAAATTGAAAAGCGGCCGGTGGCTCTGGCGTTTTGCCGGCGTCACCGGTCGGGACGCATGAAACGAAACTTGTTACGTAATAATGGAAAACGGAATGAAACGCCCCAGGTACGGTTTTACACTTGTTGAATTGTTGGTTGTGATTGCAATTATCGGCATCCTGATTGCGTTGCTGCTGCCAGCCGTGCAGGCGGCCCGAGAAGCTGCCCGCCGCATGCAGTGTTCCAACAATCTCAAGCAAATGACTCTGGCAATGCACGGTTATCACGACGCGAACAATATCCTCCCGGTCGGGGCCTACGGCTGCTGCTGGGGAACGTGGTTCGTGGCCGTCCTTCCGTTTGTCGAGCAACAAGATCTATACGAGATGTACGATCACTCGGGCAAGTTCGATGTTCCGGACACTTTACACCGCTACACCAGCACGACGAATCAGCGCGTTATTTCGCAGCAGTTTGCCGCATCCACATGCCCTAGCGATCAACCGGCCACACTTTACAAAGACAAGTTCGCCCAGTACGGCGGCATCGCCAGCCAGAATTACGTCGTTAACTACGGCAATACCGGTTAGTGTAACATTTGTTCTGTAAAAAGAAATCAAGGCCGTGCCGGCTCTGCT
>CAZISU010000267.1:0-7237 GCA_964541935.1 uncultured Planctomycetaceae bacterium
CCTGGCCACCGACGGCGACGTGCAACTGGGCGGATACGACTGGGACCAGCGGCTGGTGAATCTTGTGGCCGACGAGTTCAAGGCCCGCCACGGCAGCGATCCCCGCGAAGACACGCAAGCGTCGGCGCGGCTCTGGCAAACGTGCGAAGAAGCCAAACGCTTGCTTTCCACGCGCGAACAAACGACCGTCACGTGCAACCACGGCGGCTCGGTCGCGCAAATCGAAATCACGCGCCGGCAATTCGAAGAGGCCACCCACGACCTGCTCGACCGCACCCGCTTCACCGTCACGCAAACGCTGCAAGTGGCCGAGCTCGACTGGCACCATATCGACAGCGTTCTGCTGGTGGGCGGTTCGACGCGTATGCCCATGGTTTCAGAAATGCTGCGCGAGCTTTCCGCACTGGAACCTGAAAAAAGCCAGGCTACCGACGAGATCGTCGCCCACGGGGCCGCCTTAAGGGCAGGTCTGCTGCTGGGCAGTAAACAAACCGGCTGCCGCCCGTTCACGATCCGCAACGTCAACTCGCACAGCCTGGGCGTGGTCGGAACCGACCGGCTCTCAGGACGACGCCGCAACGGTACGATCATCCCACGCAACACGCCCTTGCCGGTAACCGCACGTCGCACGTTCGAAACGCAAACGGCTGACCAAAAATCGATCCTCGTGCAAATCGTCGAGGGCGAAAGCCGCATGGCCGACGACTGCACGCCAATCGGCAAATGCACGGTCTCGAATTTGCCGGCGAATCTGCCAGCCAAATCCCCCATCGACGTGCTCTTCCACTACCAAGCCGACGGGCGGCTCAAGGTCCGCGTCACCCTGCCCGGCACGGATACGAACCTGGAAACCGAGTTCACCCGCGAGCTAGGGCTCAGCCGCGATCATCTGCAAGGCTGGCGCGACTATATTAGCGGGCTGGAGTTCTAGATTCCATGCTATTGTTTCGGCGGGGCCGGCAACTCGATCTTGCCGTTTTTATGCTCACAGGCATTTACGTAATGTTGCAAAAGTCCGTAAGTCGATTGAAACTCCGCTCGACCGGCCAATGCCCGATACTTGGGATTTGTAGCAACCGTCTTGAAGTGGCTCAAGGTCTGGTCGAGCGTCTCTTTCGCTGGCGTGCCCGCGCCGGAGAAAACCTCGACCGGCAGGGCCAGATAGGTTTGCCATTGCACGTCGAGCAGATCGTAAAGATCGCGTGAAATCTGCGCCAGATGCATCCGCGCCTCTTCCAACTCGGTCACCGAGTGAACCTGCCCCAAAGCCGGGTTGGGCACCAATCGTACAGCCGCGTCGGGTGCGGCGGTAACGGGTTGCCACGCATTGGCCTGTTGTGAATTAGAATCGACCGCAGCGAGTCTCGTCGTGGGGCTACAGTATCCGGCAATACTCTGGGTGAGTGCAATGCCCGACGGCGGCACAATCACCGGTTGCCCGCTGGCGGGTCTTCTGTAATAGTTCGCATTTGCCCGACCGTCGACCGTCAGCACCGAACCGTCGATAGAAATGCCCGCAAACAGTCCGCGACTGCGAGAGTAGGAGTAGATTTCGGCCTTGAGTTGCATATCGGTTGCCGCCGACGCTTTGCGTCCAACGGGGCCTGCCGCCACGGCCGCATCGGCCCCCACGGTGAACTTCCCCGAGAGCAGGTTCTGCACGCTTTTGTCGGTTTTGAAAACCAAAATCACGTCAGTCGATTGCACCCCGATTTGCCAGCCTACGTTGCCGCCGGTCAATGACATGAAAAGCGGGGCGTGCCAAGTGCCTTTTTGATCGCGACTGACCAGCACGCCGTTGCCGTGCCGGGCCCCGACGATGAAACTGCCCTTGATGACGCCGGGAAATATTGCAACGCCTTTGGCGTCGGCCAACATCGAGGCGGGAATGCTATTGAGCGGCACCGCCATTATGTCATTGAGCACACTTTGCGCGTTTCTAACAGTTTGATCCTCGCGCGTTTGCCCCACGGCCACGCCGCCTGGAATCGCGAAACAAATCAACAAACCGCACGTCAAAACAATAGATAGCTTTCTCACAGCCGCAAACCTCCTGCTTTTTTGCCAACGTTCCTTGTCTAAGCCAAGCATGTACGAATCAATGTAACGTGGCCATTGTTTTTGTGCAAGCCAAGAAACTTGTCCGTCTGCAGCTAGCAAATGGAGCAAATGTAGCCCTGACAGACTCACTATCAGGGCTACTCGGTTTAACCGGATTATAACTGGACTTTTGCAAACAGTAGTTGTATGCGCCTCTATATTTGCTGGTGAGAGCATCTTCTGCTACAATCCTGCTGGATAGAATCGTAGGCCGGATCGTGAACCGACCTAGCACCTTGCTGCAATTGTTTTTAGAAGCTGGGTGGCTGTGACAAAGCGATGCTCCAGTGGTTTTCCCTCCCCCCCCTGAACGCCCCCGCATTCGAAAGGATAAGCTCATGCCCAAGCGAATTGATCGACGTGAAGCGATGAAACTGAGTGCCGCCACTGGTCTGGCAATCGGAACCGGCACTCTTGGCTTTGCCGCGGATAAGAAGAAACCATTGCGGCTGGGCGTTGTCGGTACCGGCCGACGAGGTCGATACCTGCTGAGTCTTGCTTTGCGGGCCGATGTCGAGGTGACAGCCTTGTGCGATATCCGAGAACCCAACTTGAAGCAGGCTCAAGATATGGCCGAAAAGGCATGTGGCCGTCGGCCCGAGGGCTATTCGAAGGGGGCTGAAGACTATCTGCGCATGTTGCGACGAGACGACCTCGACGCGATCATCATCGGCACGGGCATGCAACTACACGCACCGGTCGCCATCGCAGCCATGAAAGCCGGCAAGCATGTCTTGAGCGAGGTTTCCGGCGCCATGACGCTCGACGAATGCTGGGGGCTTGTGCGAACCACACAGGAAACGGGCATGATCTACATGCTGGCCGAAAACTGCTGCTATTGGCACGAACTGATGATGGTGCAAAACATGGTCGACCGAGGCATTTTTGGCGCGCCGACCTATGCCGAATGCGGCTATGTCCACGACTGCCGGTATCTTAAATTCAATCCAGATGGATCTCTCACCTGGCGTGGCGAAATGACTCGCGACTGGCCTGGCAATAACTACCCCACTCATTCGCTCGGCCCGGTCGCCAACTGGCTGGGGATCAACCGAGGTGATCGACTCGTATCGCTAGTGGCGTCCGCGACCGGCAGTCTCGCTTTACAAGACTATATCGATAAACACCTCCCCAAGGACAGCCCTATTCGCAAAGTGAAGTTTAAGGGTACCGACTCGTCAACGGCTCTTATTAAAACGGCCAAGGGCGTGTTGATTGATCTGCGTTTCGACATCTCATCCTCGCGGCCGACGGAAGGGCCGTATCACGCATTGCAGGGCGTCAACGCCAGCTACGATTCGCGTATTGGCCAGAAAATATGGATCGAAGGACGCACTAAGGGCCATAAGTGGGAGCCGATTGCCAATTACAAGAAGGAATTCGAGCACCCGCTCTGGACTCGCTTACGAGACAAGGCCAAAGGCTCCGGACACGGCGGCGGCGATTTCTTCGTCATGCATGAATTCCTCGAAGCCATTGGCAAAGGCGGCCCTTCGCCCATAGACGTTTATGACTCGGCAGTGTGGAGTGCAATTCTGCCGCTTACGGCCAAATCACTGGACGAAGGCGGCAGCGTCGTGGAAATTCCGGATTTCACCGAGGGCAAATGGAAGAGCCGCAAGGCATGACACAGGTACGCCGTGGCATTATTTTCGCCAGGCTAGGTCGCTGATCCGGCCATGCGCAGGGTGCTTTTCGCTTAAAGCGTTTAGAGTTAGTGACATGCCGTCAGGGCGGAGAGTGGCGTCTACCCATCCGATTGGTTCTTTTTTGTCGAAGATCCAAGCGAGCGTTGGCAGGTTGACAAGATACAGCCCTTCGACATTGTCGATGTTCCACCTGTGCGTGTGGCCGAACACACACGCCTTCACCTGCTTGCGTGGCAGGATCACTTCATACAACTCTTTGGTATCCCGCAAGCCTTGGGTCTCGGGATTGCGATCCGGTTGGTGATGCATCACGAGGATTGCCGGCTTATCGGCACCGGTATCGAGTGCCGCGGCAAGCCACTGCAATTGCGACTCGCCCAAGCGACCGGGCGTGTGGTCCGTTTTTTGCAGCGAATCGAGTAGGAAAAAGTCAGCATGTGGCGATTTGATGATCGAAACGTGCTTTGGGGAACCGCTCGACTGATCCCGTGTCTTTGCTTCCGGAAAAGCTTCCAAGAAATTTCCACGATTGTCGTGGTTCCCCAAGGCCATGTGCAAGGGAATGCCAGCCTCGCGGTACGGACGCACGATGTCGGCCAGCACGGCATAGTCTGCCTTTTGGCCGGTTAGGTAAACACAATCGCCGGCCACGATGACAGCGGCCGGCTTGGTTTTGGCGGCCAAGATCCGTTGACGAGCGGCTTCGAAGTTTTCGGCCGGCTTGACTTTCCCCGCGACCCGATCGCGGTGTTCCCAAATGTGGATATCTGCCATCAGCGTCCAGCGATTCACATCGACTCGGGCAGCATTAATCTGGTCATCGGCGGCATGCAGTGATCGTCCAGGCAGCAACATCCCAACACTGGTAGCCAAGGTGCCGGTTAAGAAGTGGCGTCTAGAAACCGGGGGGATATGGATCGGCATTAACGTACTCGCAAGATCTGAGGTTGTGCGTGCCAGACTACTTATTCTCTGAATATATGCACTATACAAAAACCACCCACCACGTCAAGCAATGTCACTTTAGGTGATTGTACAAACGGCAGTATCCGCATTAGCATTCTCGCTAAAACCCAAATGTCTATACAGATATTGCGGATCCTCTCGCCGAAAAACCCTGCCTGAACAGGTGATATACCGCTTCTGCAGCGGTAGAAACGCCGGTTAATCGGCGCAATTGGCAGTATCCATAATAAATGCAGAAATAGTAATTGACAGGCAATCCTCGATATGTATACTACATGAAATGCGAAATGTACAGGATGTCAACTAAACAGTATCTGAAGAATTAAAAAGTGAGCGAATCCGAACAAAAAATTACGACGCTCGAGCATCTGGACTTGAACCATCCGGAGCTACTTCAGCCTAAGTACGAACGCCTGAAAAGCTACCTGACGGCGGAGGTTACTTCGGGACGCTTGCAGCCGGGCGACGCGCTGCCCACCGAACAGTATCTGGCCGAAACCCTTAAGGTGGCTCGTAATACGGTTCGACAGGCAATGGGCGAGTTGGTCCGCAACGGCTTAATTCTACGTATTCCGGGAAAGGGCACATTTGTCAATGAAGCTAGCGATACGTCCGTTGTCGAAACGACTGAAAGTCACTGCGGCGAACCGGCGCCCGTGAAAAACATCGGCTCATCGCTTAAATGTCTGGCACAGTTCGCTCTGCTCACACCCGAGGCACAAACCGCGTTCTACCCGGCGCTGCTCGATGGTTTTGAAGACGCGTCGAGCAAAATCCACCATCAAACCCTGATGGGCAACAGCCGCAATAAGCCTGATACACAGGCACGAATCATATTGCAATTGATCGATAACCAGGTGTCCGGTGTTGCCATGGTACCCGTCGACGGCAGTCGCACGCCTCCGTTCCATATCCGCCAGTTGCAACAGCGGGGCATTCCCGTGGTCTTCTGTCACCGCCGCGTGGAAGGTGCCCAAGCCCCGTTGCTGGCCATCCCCTTTTACGATATCGGCCGCATGGCCGGCGAGGCAATGATTGAGCAGGGGCACCGCCGCGTGGCGCTGTTGCAGCTTTCCAACACAGATCACAACCCGATGACGCCGTTGGCCCACGGTTTTTGCGACGCCATTCGCGCCGGCGGTGGCGATGCACCCGGCGAGTTTATCCACAAGATTCCCTACCGTTCTCCCGACATTGGCATCGATATCATCGAAGATAAAATTTATGCCGTCCTCAAGAAGATCTGCTGCCGTGCGGATCGTCCCACTGCGATTATGACCAGTTTCGACACCCTGGCCGAACTGCTTTTTTTGCAGCTTAACCAAATGGGACTGCGTGTGCCGGAGGATATTTCGTTGATGGGATTCGGTGGCGCGGATCGCCGCGGAGCCATCATCCGGAAATTAAGTTCCGTAACCATGGATGGACGACACGTGGGGCAAAAAGCAACCGAGTTACTGCTCGAAATGAGCGGCGGCCGCAGGCCAATAGACGACTCGGAGATTATCGATATTCCGCTGGGATTGTACCTGGGCCGTACACTCGGCCCAGCCCCGCTGCAAATTATCCCGGGCCGTTGAACGAGAGAGAAGAGACGCGAGAGAGCAGGCAAACGTAAACGCAAGTCAACAGAACGTAGAAGAGGTCGTGAGCAAGGAAAGATTTCAATCTCGATTTCAAACGACAGGAGAAAGCAATGTTTATCGTGCGAACAATAGGATTTACACTGGCCGTCGCCGGGCTAATGCTGGCCGCGTCGACCACACAGGCCGGGCTACTATTGAGTCATTATGGAGCAGCCGATCCGGCAACCGAATTTTGGACACCCATTTTTGCTGGCAACGGTGTTAGTTTTGCACCCGTGCCCGACGACATGGGCCTTGGTATAGATGCCTGGCGTACGGCCGATGCAGACACCAGTACCGCCCCCAAGGCCTCGGCGTACTATCAAGGCCAATCGGTTTTGACGCAGCAGGATCTGGACGATTTAGCAACCGGTAGCTGGTCCATGCGGGCCACGTTGCGGGTCGACGATTTTACTGCAAGCGGATTCGACGAAATTCCGGCCATGGCGCCGGGTATGCAAGTCGCCTTTGAACAAACGGCCACATGGCTCGTACTTGGCTTGGGCTCGGACGCCAACGGCGACACTACCATGCAGCTTAAGGGTGGAAGCAATTTGGGCACGGCCATCGAACACACCATTCCCGGCAGCGGATACAACGATTACGAGCTGCTCTGGAACGCGGGCGAAGGTCTGGATGTTCTGGTGAACGGCACGCTGGTCATAGACAACCAAGCTTGCACCACGACCATACCCGAAATTGTGGGAAACCGCATCTACTGGGGCGCTTCGGACACGCCTGGCGTTGGCGCCGGCTACTGGAACAAAGTCGAGTTCGAGAGTATCGAGTATACCGCACCGCCTTTTTCAGGTCTTTACCACAGTGGAGACGCCGATCCGGAAAGCGAAGGCTGGACGCCCGTGATCGTGGGCAACAACGTTAGTGTTGGGCCAGTGC